>JAFDJI010000263.1 GCA_019307545.1 Deltaproteobacteria bacterium
GGGCTTCCGTTGGGTAGCCAGGAGCAGTCGAGCTGGGCCTTCTGGGCGTCGGGGCGGGTCTTGTCCGCGTAGACGTCCTCGGCGGCCTCCAGGCAGGCCTGCGCGTCCTCGACCATCGACTCCGAGGAGTGTGGGAACAGCACCGCGGCGGCATGGGTGACCTCGGCCTCGGCGGCGATCCCGTGCATGCGGAATACCACCGCGTCCGGCGGGAAGGCATTGCGGACCCCCTCCAAGCGCGCGGCGATGTCGGTGGCGGTGGTCTGCAGCTCGGTGACCTGCGCTTCCAGCTTGTCGAGGGCGGCGGTCTGTTTTTCGACGCAGGCGGTCTTCTTCTTGTCCATGGACGCCACGTCCGCAGCGAGGCGCCGGATCTCCCGGATGGCGGCCTTGCTGTCCTTGGACTTGTCTGCCTGGAAGGCGGCCTCGGCCCCGGCGAGCAGCCCCGCGCTCTCGGCGGCCACCGGTTCGAGGTCGGGCGCGGCCCGCTCCCCCTCCGCCACCACCGACCGGGCGTCGGCCACCGCGCCCAGCGCACCATCGAATCCCGCCACCAAAGTGGGCACGGTGCCGTTCAGGCCCCGGAGCAGCGCGCGCATCGCCGCCAACTCGTTGGCGAAGGCGCGCGCCTCTTTCGCGTGGGCCCCCGCCTGATCCACCTCGTCGACCACCGCCGCGTGCTCCATCTCCGCGAGATCCACCTTCGTCCGGACATCCTCGATGAGGCGGTCCAACTCGTCGAGGGCCGTGGTACCGCGGATCTGCTCCGCGGTCGCACAGGCATCGAGCGCCAAGGGACCGACCCGACCCCGCGCCTCCGCGGCACGCCCGGCCGCCCGATAGGCGTCGCTGGCATGGTCGGCGGCCTGAGTGAGATTATCCTGCAACGAGCCCAGGGCGCGCTCCAACCCGATCAGCTCGTGCTCGGCGTCTCCGAGGCCTTTCTTCAAGGTGCGGACCTGGCTTTTCGCCTCATCGGTGCCGGCCTTGCTCCGGTCGCAGGCGCTCTCCACCCGCGCCGTCACCGCCACCGCCCGGGCCTTGGCCCCGGTGATCCGACCCTGCACGCCGGTGAGCCCCGCCCCGCCCGACCCGCCGTCCTCGTCGTCCTCCCAATCGTCGGCGTCGCCCTCGTCGTCCTCGTCGAAGTGCCCCTCCCAGAAGATCGGGACCTCCACTTCCTCGGGCTCCAGGCCGTGCACGTGGATGGAGCAGGTCCAAGAGGGGGCGGACCGCAGATCCTCCTCGGTGAGGTAGGCCGTCGCCCTGGCCGTCCAGGTGCCATTGTCTCGCCGCTTCAGGCTCTCGAGGCGGTGCTCGCCGGAACTCAGCTCACACTTCTCGCGCACCGGGATGGGGTGGAGGAAGGGCAGGTCGGTGAGCGCCTCCAACTCGTACTGGACCGCCACCTCGGCCACATACCAGGCGAACCCCCGCCCGGGCTCATCCACCGTCGACCGAGGCGCCTCCTCGGTCTCCTCGACGATTCGGAACTCGATCTCCTCGACGGGGAAGGTGTTGGGCTCGACGGGGATGCCCCCGGCGAAGGGCATGGCGAAGGGCAGACCGCCCCCCACCCGGGTGGGGTCGTCCCCGACCGCGTGGGTGAGCACCCGGCCGTCGGGGTCGAAGGGGAACTGCATCCAGGCCATCGGTGGTATCAGGTCATCCTCGCCCGGGGTCTCGGGGAGCCGGCCCGCCTCGATGTCCTCCTCGATGGCCTTCCGCAGCACCTCGACCACCGGGTACAGCCTGGGAAGGCCCAGGTCCAGGCGCTCGTCGCCGGCCATGCCAGCCCGGATCGGGGAGAACCACTGGTGGGCGACGAAGGTCGCGGTGTCGATCTCGCCGGTCTGGGGGTTCACCCCGAACCTGCTCACGTCGTTCGCGGCCATCACCTGCTCGAGCACCTGGTCGATGCGGGCGCGGTTGATGGGGACGGCGGGCTCCCCGAGCACCTCGGTGCGGAAGCCGGAGAGGATGTCCAGGGTCACGTCGGTAAGGGGCTTCGCCCGGTCGGGCTTGTAGCCGAGCCAGTCCGGGGCGTGGCCGGCGATGAAGTGACCCCGCACGTCGGTGAACTCGTGGTGCGAGTAGCAGTCCTGCGCGTAGTGGATGGAGGGGCCAGGGTTCCGCTCCCCCTCGGCGAGGGCGTGGAGCCGGCCGTAGTAGTTGTCCCGAGCGGTGGCCACGTCGCCACCGAAGTCGCTGGCCCAACCGATGTAGGGGAGCGGGTTCTGGACGAAGTCTGCGAGCACACCGACCTCGGTCGGGGTGAGCGACCAGAAGTAGATGGTGACGGGGCCGCGCTGTCCGGCACCAGACGGCCGCAGCGACGGGTCCTCCAGCGCCCGCGGAACGAAGCAGTGAAACGTGCGCCACAGGGAGGCGGTCGTGTCGTGGGGCAGTCCCGTTTCCGGGTTCGTCAAGGAGGTCAGCGCACGCTCCTGCGCGTGGGGACCCATCGGGCCGGTGTCCGGGTCCATGTCGATGGCGAAGGTCCCGCTCGCGACCTGGTAGGCCTGCCGGTAGGTGTAGCCGGCGTGGAGCGCGAGGTAGTAGGTCCACGCGTAGTGGGTGTCTGCTTCGTAGGCATGCGCCACCCGGGGCATGAGCAGGGTGGCGGCAGCAAACAGGGCGGCCCACAATGCGGGGCGCAGACCTGCGGTGCTCCACAGGCCGGACGGCGGCGAAGGACTGGTGCGCATCCAGACATCATAACGGCGCCGCAGTACACTGCCTGGACGAGGTGCTTCATGGTGCGACTGTTCGTCCTCGCCGTTTCCGCGGTGCTCCTGCTGGTGGCGTGCGCCGTGCGGGTGCCACCGAGTGGCCGGACCGCGCCCCAGCAGCCATCGCGGGAGGCACCGCAGGCGCGACCCGGTGAACCGGCGACCGGCCGAGCATCCGGCCCGACCATGGCGGACCACCTGTCCGACCACTTCGCGCAGGTCTCCGAGGCGCGGGAAGCGCTGATCGGGGGCGACCTGGCCCGGGCGAGAGACCTCGCGGGCACCCTGCAGAGCCTGGACCCAATCACCGGGCTGCCCCCCTCCTGGCGGCCGGGGTTCGCGGACACCCGGTCCGCCGCCATGCGCGTTCGGGACGCCACCACCTTGGAGGCGGCGGCCGTGGGGATCGCGGAGGCCGCGATCGCCTGTGCGGAGTGCCACGAGGAGAAGGGGTTCGACCTCCGGGCGCCGCCGAGAGGAACCTCTCCGGGCGTACCGGACGCCATGTGGCGGGTCCGGCGGGCAGAGGAGGCCCTGTGGTTTGGGCTGACGGCGCCCGATGACGCCCGGTGGCGCGAGGGAGCGGTGGCGCTGGCCGGGGATCCCCTCCTGTCGGACACCACACGGTGGGCCGCGCTACGCCCCGCGGAGGAGCAGATGCGAGACATGGCGTCCATGGCGGTCTCCGTACGGGACCTGGAGGAGCGCGGCCGGGTGTACGGGCGGTTGCTGGCGGCCTGTGCGACGTGTCACGCGGAGGAGCGCCCCCAGTAGCCCACGGCGAACACCGTCTCCCCCGGCGTCCGGTCAGTACTGCGGTTGCGGCAGTCCTACCAGCAGTTGTCCACCGGCCGGTCGACCACCACCACCGGGTCGTCGATGTCGCCGGGCTCGATGAGCACGCCATCCGACGAGAGTGTGCTGCTGCTGGTGCGTGGCCAGAAGCAGGTGGGCTTGGTCGCGGCGACCGGGCCGTCCACTGGGTCGATTCGCCAGGAGTGGCCTGCCTCATCCCAAACGTGGAAGTCGCCGGCGCGGGTCCACATCCGGTCTACCCATCCGGTGACCTCGACCTCGAAGGCCCCGTCGACTTGCAGGGTGTTGGCGTCGAGGAGGTCGATGCCGAGGGTGCCGCCGGTGCAGGCCACCGCGGCGTCGCCGGGCACGCCGGAGCCGGTGCCGTTCGGGTCGGCGCCCAGGGAGCCTCCGACGCGGGCCAGGGTGCGGCCGTCCGGCGAGGGAATCACCTCGTGGACCGGGCAGACGTCGACCTCCTGGTCGTGGACGTGGACCTCGCGCACGTTGCCCGTGTAGACGTCGATGGACTTCCAGCTGAGCTTCGCGCCGTCGATGACGTCGTAGAGGACGTACCCCTCCTGGCGCATGAAGTAGAAGTCCGAGCCGTTCTGGCCGGCGTGGATGGGGGTCAGGAAACGGCGGTGGGTGCCATCGGGCGACTGGAGCATGACCCGGTGCCGCCAGTTGCGGGTGGCCGGCCGGCCGAAGGTCCAGAAGCGGTACTCGTAGGAGTCCTCGATGTAGGCCTGCTCGACGTCGTCATCGGACCAGGCCACGTTGCCGATGGACTCTTTGTCGCTCCAGCAGCCGGTGAGCGCAAGGAGCGCGAGGGCGGGAAGGAAGCGGGTCACGTCGGCCCCCCTCAGCGCACGGCGTGGATAGCGTAGGTGACGGCGCAGTGGTCGGCCGGCACGTCGCAGGTCCCACGAAGGTCGTAGGTGGCCGTGTAGGTGGCGACGAACCCGGTGACGCCCAGAGAATCGAACCGCCATTCCAGCTCGGAGTCGACCACGCAGTCGTCCCAGACGTCGGTCGCCGCGGCCATGAAGGTCCGGGTGCCCACCGCGTCGAGGGCGAGGGGCTCGGCGCCGGGCTGGATCAGCTCCAGGGTGGAGCCGGCCTGCTCGATGCGCAGGAACCCGGGTCGAACGGGCGCGAGGTCGCCGACCTCGGCGCACTGGTGGGAGACCGGGAGCACCCGCACGCGCCACGCACCCTCAGCGGAGACATACGCCGGATCGGTGGAGAGCCGGTTGGGGGACAACTCGGTGGGAGCCGGCTCGCAGGCGGCGACACCCAGAAGGGCACAACAGAACAACAGGCGTGACATCAGAACATCCACAGAAAGAGAGTGGAAAAACGTGCGGGCATATAGTGCGTTGGAGCGCCATCGTCCAATTGCCGCAATCGTGGACGAAGTCCAATACGCCCCAGGACTGCTCCCGCACCTGAAGATGCACGTGGACACCCACCGCAGACCCGGGGATTTCTGGCTCACCGGCTCCCAGCAGTTCCCCCTCATGCGAGGAATCACCGAGACCCTTGCTGGACGGGTCGCCCTGGTGAGTCTCCTCGGCTTCTCCACGCGGGAGACGCTCGGGACCAGACTGCGGGCGCCACCGTTCCTCCCCGTCCCGGAGAGGCTCGCCGAGCACCGTCCCGTCGATCTCGAAGCGCTGTACCGACACATTTGGCTCGGCAGCTTCCCCGCCCTGGTCACGGGCCAGGTCCACGACCGCGATGGCTGGGGCCAGCCTGGAGACGTGGGTGGTGGTGGAGATCCTCAAGAGTTGGTGGCACCGCATGAGCGAGCCGCCGGTGTACTACTACCGGGACCACGACAAGCGCGAGATCGACCTCTTGTTCGACGTGGACGGTGCCCTCTTGCCCACCGAGATCAAACGCTCGGCCTCCCCCCGTCGAGCCTGGAACGCGTCCTTCCGCGCCCTGGACCGCCTATCGCCGGAGCGCGGCAGGGGGGCGGTGCTGTCCCTGGTACGGGAGAAGGTGCCGCTGGCGGAGCGGGATATGGCCGCGCCGGTAGGGCTCATCTGAGCAGTTGTTGGAAATCTCGGAGGCTTGCTCCGAATTTGCCATGACAAGCCCCCAAGCGCTCCTCAGGGAGGGGGCTCGCCGTAGTGGTCCTCGTACATCGTCCATGGATTCAGCGCCCGAAAGCCGCGAGCAGCGCGCGCGCGGCGGCGCGGTCCTCCACGGTGACCGTCACTGCGTCCTCACCGCGGTAGACCTCGGCGAAGCCCACCCCGGATTCGCGGTCCTCATCGCCGCTGGTGCCCGGGAAG
>JAFDJI010000982.1 GCA_019307545.1 Deltaproteobacteria bacterium
AGGTCGTCTGGCACAGGGCGCCTCCACGATCACCCAGCAGGTCACGAGGAACTTCCTGCTCACCCGCGAGAAGAAGCTCCAGCGGAAGATCAAGGAGATCCTCCTCGCCTGGCGGATCGAGAACACCTACTCCAAAGAGCACATCCTCTACCTGTACCTGACCGAGATCTACCTCGGCTCGGGGGCCTATGGGGTCGAGGCGGCGAGCCGGGTGTACTTCGCCAAATCCGTCACGGATCTCTCCGTCGCCGAGGCCGCGGTGCTCGCCGGGCTACCACAGCGGCCCTCCGACTACAGCCCGCACCGCCACTGGTCCAAGGCCAAGGAGCGCCAGGGCTACGCGCTCGACCAGATGGTGCGCAACGGGTACCTCACCCAGGCCGAGGCCGACGCGGCCACTGCGGAAGAAGTGAAGATCGTCGAGCGGAAGAACGAGTTCCTCACCACCGCTCCCCACGTCACCGAGTACGCGCGCCGCTACCTCGTCGACACCTACGGCCACGAACGGGTGTACAACGAGGGCCTCCAGGTCGTGACCACCTGCGACCTCGACCTGCAGAAGGTCGCCCAGGACGCGGTGGTCAAGCAGGTCCACGAGGTCGATCAGCGGATGGGTTTCCGAAGGGAGGGGGTCGAGACCCTGCCCGACGAGGCCGCCATCGCCGCGCGCCGCACCGAGATCGAGAAGGAGATGCGGACGCAGTGGGCCAAGGACCAGGACCCCGCGGGCCGCATAGCGCCACCGGACCTGTCCATCCTCGCACCCGGCGAGGTGTACACCGGCGTCCTCCTCGAAGTGCAACCGAAATGGGCCCGGGTGGGCATCGGCGACCACGAGGGGGTCATTCCCATCGCGTGGAGCGACTGGGTCTTCCAGCCCAACCCGAGGCGCTCGTGGCGGTTCCGGACCCAAACCGACCTCACCGAGGAGGTTGACGACGACGGGGACCGGAAGAAGGACGGGGGGATCCTGCGCAAGGGAGACGTGGTCCTGGTGAAGGTGGAGGCCCTTTCGACCCGGGAGGAGGATGTCGCCAGGGCCTTCAAGAAGACACCCGGCGAGGACGAGGAGCGGGTGGCGGTGCGCCTGTGGCAGGAGCCCGAGGTCGAGGGGGCGATGATGTCCTTCGACCTGCACACTGGCGCGGTGAGGGCCATGGTGGGGGGCGCTGACTTCGAGACCTCGGAGTTCAACCGCGCCATCCAGGCCCGCCGTCAGGTCGGCTCCACCTTCAAGCCGATCGTGTATGCGGCGGCCATCGACTCCCAGCGCATGACCACCGCGTCCATGGTCACCGACGGCCCCCTCGCCTACGCCACCGACCAGGACTTCATCTGGAAGCCGGCAAACTACGGGGGTGACTACCTGGGCAACGTCACCCTCCGCAAGGCGTTGGCCCTATCCCGGAACACCTGCACCGTGCGGGTGCTGGACGCCATAGACCCCGGAATGAACGAGGACGTGGTGTACAGCTTCGCGCGGGCTCTGGGGATCGGCGGGCCTCCCACCCACGCCCTTCCGGAGGACTGGATCCCCAGCCCGGAGAACGATCTCCTGTGCCCGTGGGTCCGCGAGCACAAGGAATCCACCATCTGCATGGACCACTACCCGCCGCGGACCGACACAGAGCTGTCCAACACCCGCCACCGGGCCGGGTTGAAGGAGGGCGACGTCCACATGTGCCGGTCCTGCGACCTGTCCATGGGGCTCGGCTCGGCGTCGCTGACCATGGAAGAGCTGATGCGGGCGTACTCGGCCTTCGCCACCCACGGGAAGCTCGTTCAGCCCTACTACGTCGAGGAGGTCCGCGACCTCGAGGGCAACGTGCTCGAGAAGCACGAGCCGCAGGAGTTCTCACAGGTGATCGATCCCGGCGTCGCCTCCATCATGGCCTGGCTCCTCCAGGGCGTGGTGCGGGAGGGAACGGGGGCGCGGGCTGATCACCTCGGCGTGGGTGGGCTACGACCAACCGCGCTCCCTGGGCATCTCGTCGACCGGCGGTCGCCCGGCGCCCCCCATCTGGATGGACTACATGCGGGTGGCCATACCGGAAGAGAACGACAAGT
>JAFDJI010000264.1 GCA_019307545.1 Deltaproteobacteria bacterium
TCATCTCGGTGGTCGCCGTATCATTAAAAAAAAAAGTGTATGTCGCCTTCCGCTTCGACATCGGGTTAGCCCCAGGAGCGGTCTTGGCCCTGCTGCACGACGTGTCCCTGACCGCCGGGGTGTTCGTGCTGCTGCAGAGGGAGTTCAACCTGCCGATGATCGGCGCGCTGCTCACCATCGTCGGCTACTCGCTGAACGACACCATCGTGATCTACGACCGAATACGCGAGAACTCCGACCGATACCGACGCAAGGAGCTGCGCGACCTGATCAACGTCTCCATCAACGAGACCCTGGCGCGCACCCTCGCCACCTCGGTGACCACCCTGCTGGCCATTTCCGCCTTCCTGATCATGGGTGGTCCGGTGATCCAGACCTTCGCGTTCGCGATGATGCTCGGCATCATCTTCGGTACCTACTCCACGGTCTTCGTGGCGAGCCCCACCATTATGCTCATGGAGCGGATCAAGCCGCACCTCTCGGCGCTGGTCGCCGGGGGCGCCGTGCCGGCGGAGGAATCCAGCTCGGATGCGCCTCTCACCCAGGCTGAGCGGCGGCGGCGAGAGCGGGCCGCGGTGGACAAGGACGAGCCCACCCTGTGATTTGCCATATAAAAGGCGCATGACCCGCAACGAACTCATCCAGGCCCTGGCGGATCGTCACGGCCTCACCCGCAAGGTGGCCGGAAGCGTGGTCCACGAAGTGCTCCGTGGGCTCCGGGAACCCCTGTGTGCCGGATCCCGGGTGGAGATCCGCGGCTTCGGGAGCCTCCGCGCGCGGCACTACCCAGGTTACCGGGGTCGGAATCCCCGCACCGGCGAGCGGGTTGTGGTGGACCACAAGGTCCTGCCCGTGTTCCGAGTCGGTCGCGGGCTGTTCGACCGGGTCAACCGGATCGCTAACGAGGAGGGCTGAATGCTGCTGTGGTGGGCATCCGTCGCAATGGCCGGCACCATCTACGTCAACGGCGTGGACGTCACCGGCCTCCGTGGCCAGAGCTTCGACAACGTCACCATCACCTTCGACTCCAACGGTGACGTGCACATCTCGGCTCCGCAGTACGAGATCGAGGTGGTGGACCCGCAGGCGCCCACGATACCGCCGCCGACCACGAGCCCCGATCCGCCGAGAACGGCACCGCCACTGCCCACGCCGCCGAGCGGTGTCGCGGAAGGGCGTTGGTGGTTGATCAGCGAGGACAACGGGTCCGCAGGTCACACCGTGGAGATCTTCATCAACGACACCCCCGTCCAGACCGTGCAATCCCAAGGAGAACAGATCATCGAGGACGTCGGGCCGTGGCTCCGCCCGGGCACCAACAGGATCAAGATGGTCTCGATGTCCAGGGACGCCAGCGGCGGCGCCTTGTACGTCTACCTGGGTACGGGCAGCAACGACAGCGGGACCCTGGTGATGGACACACCCGACGTGCAGTTCGGTCTCGGAGCCAGCCGCTCCGGGTCCTACACCCGCGACTACACGATCGAGGTGCAGTAGCGATCCGGTGGAGTAGCGATATAGTGGTGACGCCCCACCCACGCTTCGCGCCGCAGCCTCCCCTCACGTCTGGTCCGAGCCCGGCTCGGGCCGTCTCCCCCCGACGTCACCCCAGACCAAGCCTCTGTACAAGACCCCGGAGTCCGAGTGAGCGAGATGTCTCCTGCGGCGGAGGCTGTTGATCTGCCGCGCGCGTTCATCCTCGACACCAACGTCATCCTCTACGACCCCGGTGCGATCTACGTGTTTCATGAGCACGACGTGATCATCCCGATGACGGTCATCGAGGAGATCGACCGCTTCAAGAAGGACCTGAACGAAACCGGCCGCAACGCGCGCCAGTTCTCCCGGTACCTCGACGGGATGCGAGATAACGGCTCCCTACACGACGGAGTCACGCTCCCGGGGGGAGGGCGCCTGTATGTCGACTTCCTGGCCGACGGCCCACAGGCACGCATCACCTGGGGCGCCGACACCGGTGACAACAGGATCCTGGCCACCGTCCTCCGCCTGCACAAGCGGGGCGGTCGACAGGTGGCGTTGGTCACCCGCGACACCAACATGCGGCTCAAGTGCGATGCACTCGGGGTGTCGGCCGAGGACTACGAGCACGCCCACATCCAGGTCGACGAGCAGTACACCGGCGCCACG
Organism: Deltaproteobacteria bacterium; assembly: GCA_019307545.1. Taxonomy (GTDB): domain Bacteria; phylum Myxococcota_A; class UBA796; order UBA796; genus JAFDJI01. The sequence continues at coordinate 2,149 of JAFDJI010000264.1, forward strand.
GAGCGGGTCGTACCGGCCTCGGTGATCGACGACCTCTACCAGTCCGGCGCCATGCCGATCGGCGACCTCGAACGGCTGCGACCGCACGAGTTCGTCGTCCTCCAGGCAGAGGGAAGCCCGAACCAGACGGCCATGGTGCGGGTGGACACCAAGCGCAATCGCCTCAAGCTGGTGATGCGCCACAAAGAGGGCGTGTGGGGGATCTTCGCCCGCAACAAGGAGCAGCTCTTCGCCCTGAACCTGCTCTTGGATGACGACGTGTGCCTGGTGACCCTGAACGGGGTGGCAGGTACCGGAAAGACGCTCCTCACCCTGGCATGTGGGCTGCAGAAGGCGCTGGACGAGCAGGTGTACCGGAAGATGCTGGTGAGCCGCCCGATCTTCCCTCTAGGCCGAGATATAGGCTTTCTCCCTGGAGATGTCGAGCAGAAGCTCAACCCCTGGATGAAACCCATCTTCGACAACCTGGAGCTGTTGATCTCGACCCACGGGGAGAACCGTCGGGGTGGACGCGGGAATGGCGAACCCCAGTTCCAGAGCCTCCTCGACCAGCGACTGATCGAGGTGGAGCCGCTCACCTACATCCGAGGCCGCTCGATCCCCCGGCAATACCTGGTCGTCGACGAAGCCCAGAACCTGACCCCCCACGAGGTGAAGACGGTGCTCACCCGTGCCGGCGAGGGCACCAAGGTGGTGATGACCGGGGACCCCTACCAGATCGACAACCCCTACGTGGACGCGCTGTCGAACGGGCTCACCTACACCGTGGAGCGGTTCAAGGAGTCCACCGTCGCCGGCCACGTGACCCTCACCAAGGGTGAACGCAGCGAGCTCGCCGAGTTGGCGGCGGCCCTACTGTAGCCATGTCCGACCAACTCGAGGGGAGGAACCCGGTCATCGAGTGCCTGGCACGGCGGCGGCGGAAAGTGCGCCGTATCTGGCTCGATCGGGGCGCCAAGGTGGACGCCAGGGTGCGGCGGATCCTCGACCTCGCGAAAGAGCGAGGCATCTCGGTGGAGCGGGTGGAGCGCAGGAAACTCGACGAGTGGGCCGAGGGCCGCGTCCACAACGGGGTGATTGCACGCGCCGACCCGCTCCCCGCCCTGACGACGCTCCAGCTGCTGGACGCGGTATTCGCCGCGGGTCGTGCCCCCTTCGTCGTCCTCGCCGACCAGGTGCAGTACGAGCACAACCTGGGTGCCATCCTGCGCTCCGCCCTGGGCTTTGGGGTCGACGGCCTGATCCTCCCCACCCGGCGTGGAGCCCCCCTTTCGCCGGTCGTGCAGCGGGTCGCCATGGGCGCCGCCGAGGAGGTGCCGGTGGTGCGGGAGGGCTTGTTCGCCTCCATCAAGCAGCTCCGGAAAGCCGGAGTGCCCATCGTGGGGGCCGACATGGCCGGCGAGCCTCTCGGACGCGTCGACCTCACCGGGGCGCGCGCCCTGGTCCTTGGCGGGGAGGGGAGGGGTCTATCGTCCACCCTCCGGGACCACTGCGATCAGCTGGTGTCCATCCCCCTGCGAGGCGATCTGGAATCCCTGAACGTATCCGTGGCCGCGGCAGTCCTCCTGTACGAGAAGCGGCGCCAGGACGGGTGGATCTGATCAGGATCGGAGGGTGATGGCCTCCAGAAAGGTCTCCGGGTCCGGATCGGCCTCCCAGGTGCGCAGGACGAACTCCGCCGGGCTCTCGCCCCGCGCCACCTGCGCCTCCAGGGGGGCGAGGTGTGCTCGATCCACCGGTCCGCAATGGCGGAGGCCCTTGATCGAGACCTCCAGGATCTGCTCTGCCCACGACGCCAGGGACCGCCCCCCCACCACGCCCCGGAGCCCTTTCTTGCAGGCGATGGCATGGCGGTCCTCCTGGGTTCCGTGCGTGGCGAAACGCTCCGCAATGCCCGCGGCCAGTTCCTGCGCCACATCGCAGTACAGCAGCCCTTCGAACAGCGTCACGAACGCCGAGGCGAGCGGCAGGGACACGCAGTCCGCCCCCCTGAGCTCGATTTGCCGCTTCACGCGCAACTCCGGGAACACCGCCGTCTGGTGTAGATCCCAGTCGTTCTGGGTCGGGTACACGGCGTCGATGCCCCGCTGCATCCAGTCGCGGAAGGTGCGACCCCCCCCGTCCGCCCACTGTCCGTCGATGTGGGTGAACATCATCGGTACGTCCAACAGGTAGTCCACCCACCGCTCGAAGGAGAAATCCAGGATAGCTGGCGGAAACCCGGTGCGGGACGGGTCGGTACGGGTCCACACGTACCCGCGATAGCTCTGGAACCCGGTGGGCTTGCCCGCGTAGAGGGGCGAGTTGGCGAACATGGCGGTGGTGAGGGGTCCGAGCAGCGCCCCCAGCCGCACCTTTCGAGCGCAATCCGCCTCGTCCGCGAAGTCGAAGGTGGCCTGGACCGAGGCGCTGCCCTTCATCATGTGGTGTGCCAGGTCGCCCGTCCGGGCCAGGTAGGCCCGCATCACCTCGTAGCGCGCCTTGGGAACCCACTGAATGTCCTCGATCCGCGCGTAGGGCGTGAAGCCCACGGCCACCTGGCGGATGGGGGCATCACCGATCGCGGCATCCACCTCGGCGGCGAAGGACCGGGCCTGGGCGAGCACGTCCTCCGCATGCTGGAAGGGCGCTCCAGAGAGCTCGAACTGCGAGCCTGGCTCGAGGGTGATCCAGGCGCCATCGCGGTGGAGTGCGACGGGGTTTCCCTCCTCGTACGTCGCGCTCCATCCCCTCGCGCAAAGACGCTCCATCAGCCACCGAATCCCATGCGTTCCGAAGTAGGGGACGGGCGTCCCGTCCGGACGGAGCATGTGGCGCTCGAACTCTCCGCCTACCCGCCACCGGGCCCGTGGGACACCGAAGCCATGGTATCCGGCCAACAGGCTCTCGCGAGTGAGCGGCTCTGTGGGCGAAGCATCGGGCACATGGCGTTTCAGTGTCGGATACCCATGGAAACCCTGCTGGTGGGCGGCACCAGGAGCGCTGCCGAGGAGGGCACGACCCCTTTGCGCGGTCGCGGATGGAATGTACGTTGGGTATAACGGCGCCGCCAGGGAGCTCGCCCGTTGCGCATCTTTGCCTCGCTCGCACTGCTCGTCGCCACCTCCGGTTGCGTCCCGGTGCTGGAGACGCCAAATGGGGTGGACGACTGGACCTGGGATCCACCAGAGAACGGTTGGTTCCTGGATGCACCACCCGAAGGCTTGGTTTCGGAGGGTTTCCTCCCCGGAGAGGTCATCCCCGACTTCCGCTTGGTGGACCAGTTCGGCGACGAGGTCTCCCTGTGGCAGTTCCACACCCGGATCATCGTCGTGGACATCAGCACCATGTGGTGCGGTCCGTGCCGCGAGCTTGCGAGCGAAGCCGAGGAGACCTTCCAAGCCTACGCGTCCCAGGGACTCATCTACCTGACCGTTCTGCCCGAGGACCTGGTAGGGGAGCCGCCCACCGTCGAGGATCTCAACCTGTGGGTGGACGAGTACGACCTCACGATTCCGGTGGTCTCCGACCCCGAAGGGGGCTGGAGTGACCCCGCGGTGCCCCAGGGCCAGTACCCGATCGTGCTGGTGGTCGACCGCGACCTGAAGGTGCACGACCAGGTGGACCCGCCCTCCGACGCCAACATCCGCGACGCCGTCGAAGAGCTGCTGGACTAAGGCGCAGCAGCGCTCTCGAC
>JAFDJI010000265.1 GCA_019307545.1 Deltaproteobacteria bacterium
ACGTCCAGGAGCGGCCCGGGTACGCCCGCGAAGACCTGTTCCTCACCATGGACAGGCTGTACGCCAACGGGCGCGAACAACCGCTCACCTGGGGCAGCGGCAAGAAGCTCCGCGAGATGCAGAACCCCAAGAAGGGGCTCCCGAAGCCGCCTCCCAGGAAGCGCGTGCCCCGAAAGCCCCACGCGGACGAGGGAGGTGCGAGCTGATCGCGCAGATCTTCTTCTATGTGCTGGTGGCCGCGCTCATCGCCTGCGCGGTGTTCGTGGTGCGTACCAGGAACCTGGTCCACAGCGTGTTCTGGCTCGCGGGGACCCTGCTGGTGACGGCTGCGCTGTACGTCACCCTGGAGGCGCCCTTCCTCTCCGCCATCCAGGTACTGCTCTACACCGGCGGCGTCATCACCATGATGCTGTTCGGGGTCATGCTCACCCAGCGCGAGCCGGACACCGAGGTGCCGAACCTCATGGGGCGCGAGGTCCCGGCGGGGGTGATTGCGGCGGCGCTCTTGGGGCTGCTCCTGTCGGCCATCTGGGGCTCCGACGCGCTCGCCTTCCGGGCTCCGGGTGAGAGTGGCTCGGCCGCGGACGTGGGAGCGCTCTTCCTGAACGAGCACCTGCTGGCCTTCGAGGTCCTCTCGGTGCTGCTCCTCGCAACCATGATCGGCGCCATCGTGCTGGCGAGAAAGGTGGACCCGTGATGGACCTACGCGTCTACCTGACCGTGGCGGCCGTGCTGTTCGCCCTCGGTGTGTACGGCATCCTCTCGAGGCGCAACGCCATCGGGGTGCTGCTCTCGGTGGAGTTGATGGCGAACGCGGTGAACATCAACCTGGTGGCGTTTTCGCACTACGCGATCGGCGCCATGGGCCAGGTGTTCGCGCTGTTCGCGATCGCGCTCACCGTGACCGAGGTGGTGGTGGGGCTGGCCATCGTGGTGCTCCTGTACCGGACCCGTTCCGACGTGTTGATCGAGCTGGCGAGTGATTTGAAACGATGACTGCAGTTCAGCTCGGCGCGATCGCAGTACTCACCCCCCTGTTCGTGGCGGTGCTGCTCCTCGTGGTGGCCCCGCTCCGCAAGTCGGGGCGGTGGGCTGCCTGGCTGTCGGTGGCGGGGGCGCTCGCATCGTTCGGCGCTTCGGTGGCCCTGCTGGTGCAGCGGGTCGCGGACCCGAGCTACGGCGCGAGCCTGGCGTACCAGTGGATTCCCGCCGCGGGAACGACCCTGGCGTCGGTGGGCCTGGAGTTGGACGGCATTTCCATCTCCATGCTCGCCATCGTGTCGCTGGTGGCCCTGTGCGTGCAGGTGTTCTCCCTGGAGTACCTCTCCGACGAGTCCCCAAAGTCCTTCGGGCGGTACTTCGCCTACCAGTCGCTGTTCCTGTTCTCCATGCAGGGATTGGTGGCCGCGCCCAACATGCTCCAACTCTTCCTGTGCTGGGAGTTGGTGGGCCTCTCCAGCTACCTGCTCATCGGGTACTGGTACAGGAAACCGGCCGCGGCTCGCGCTGCCGTCAAGGCCTTCTGGGTCACCAAGCTCGCCGACATCGGGCTGGTAGTGGGCCTGATCCTCCAGTTCACCGCGGTGCGGTCCTTCGGGTGGGACCCGGAGACGGTGGCGGCCCTCGAGGAGTCCGGACGGGTGCTGCCCTTCGTGGCCGCCCTGTACTTCCTGGCGGTGATGGGCAAATCGGCCCAGTTCCCGCTGCACGTGTGGCTGCCGGATGCGATGGAGGGCCCCACCCCGGTGTCCGCGCTGCTGCATGCCGCCACCATGGTAGCCGCCGGGGTGTACCTGGTGGTGCGCGCCTTCCCAATCTTCGCCGCCGCCGACTCAGTGCTCCCCATCATCTCGGTGATCGGCGGGTTCACCGCCCTGTTCGCCGCGATCGTTGCGGTGGTGCAGACCGACATCAAGCGGGTCCTGGCCTACAGCACCTGTTCGCAGCTCGGCTACATGATCGCGGCGCTCGGCGCCGGGAACGTGTTCGCCGGGTACTTCCACCTCGGCACCCACGCCTTCTTCAAGGCGCTGCTGTTCCTCGCGGCGGGCAGTGTCATCCACGCTGTCCACAGCAACGACATCTTCGACATGGGCGGCCTCCGGAAGAAGATGCCCTTCACCACGGTGGTGTTCGTCATCGGCGCCGCCGCCCTCGCCGGCATTCCCCTGTTCTCGGGGTTCTTCTCCAAGGACCAGATCCTCGAGGCCCTGATGGAGGGCACCCACCACAACCCGCTGTACTGGTTCTCCTTCCTGGCGTGCCTGGTGACGGTGGGGCTCACCGCCTACTACATGGCGCGGGTGGTGTTCATCGCGTTTTTCGGGGAACCGTCGTCGGAGAAGGCGGCGCACGCTCATGAGGGCGGGTGGGCCATGGTGGTCCCCCTCGCGGCGCTGGCCCTCGGGGCGGTGTTCCTGGGGTACGCGGGCGGCCATCTCGTCGTGCTCACGGGCACCCACCACGAGGTGCACTTCAGCATTACCCACCTCACGGCGGTCGGGGGCATCGGCATCCTGTTGGCGCTCGGCGGCATCGGCGTGTCCTGGCAGATCGACGTGCGCGGCGCCGGGCAGGGTCTGAAGACCGCCCTGGCGCCAGTCGGTGACTTCATCCGCTACGGGGCCGTGGACCGGGTGTGGGTGTTCACCTACCGACAACTGGTGGAGGTGCTCTCCACCGCCATCTCCTGGTTCGACCGCTACGTGGTGGACGGGGTGATGAACGCGGTGGCGGGCAGCACAATCCTCCTCGGCGAGCGCATCCGCGCCCTGCAGACGGGTCGGGTCAACGACTACATGCTCGCCGTCATCCTCGGCGTCATCCTCCTGGCCACCTGGAGCCAGGTGTACGCATCGGTGGGGTGGTGATGGATCCGCTCGCGGTCAACTACCAGGGGTTCCCCATCCTCTCGTTCATCGTGGCGATGCCCATGCTCGCCGCGTTCATCCTCCTGATCGTGCCCGACCGCATGCGGCTGCTGGTGCGCCTGGTGCCGCTGACCGCGGCCAGCCTCTCCACGGCCGCCGCGGTGTACCTGGCCTGGGCCAGCGCCCACTTCGGGGGCGCGAAGCTCCTGTTCGTGGAGCGGTACGACGTCGTGCCCTCCCTCGGCATCGAGTACGTGCTCGCCGCGGACGGGTGGGGCGCCTCTCTGGTGCTGCTGACCGGCATCATCATCTTTGCCGGGGTGTGGATGAGTTGGTCGGAGACCAACCGCACCCGCGAGTTCTTCATCTTCCTGATGGTGCTCGTGGGCGGGGTCTTCGGGGTCTTCCTCTCCCAGAACCTGTTCATCTTCTTCCTGTTCTACGAGATCGCCGTCCTGCCGATGTACCTGCTCATCGGGGTGTGGGGGACTTCGTCGAAGATCGTGGATGCGGGCCCCTTCCGGTGGGCGCTGCGGATGTTCGACATCGGCGGCAAGGAATACGCCGGCATGAAGCTCACCCTGATGCTGCTGGCGGGCTCGGCCATCATCCTCGCTGCGCTGCTCGCCATGTACTGGAAGGCGGACGGGACTTTTTTGATGCAGGACCTGGCGAAGGCGGACTTCCCCGTGGCGTTCCAGGTGGTGTTGTTCCCGGCGGTGTGGATCGGCTTCGGGACGCTCGGTGGCTTGTGGCCCTTCCACACCTGGTCTCCGGACGGCCACGCCTCGGCACCCACCGCGGTCTCCATGCTCCACGCCGGCGTGCTCATGAAGCTCGGCGCCTTCGGGGTGATCCGGGTGGGGATGATCCTGCTCCCCGAGGGTGCACAGGCCTGGGCCTTCGTGGTGGGGACGGTCGCCGTGGTCAACATCGTCTACGGCGCCCTGGCGGCCATGGGCCAGAAGGACCTCAAGTACATCATCGCCTACAGCTCGGTGAGCCACATGGGCGTGGTGATGCTCGGTGCCGCGACGCTGACCATGAACGGGTGGAACGGCGCGGTGTTCCAGATGTTCGCCCACGGCATCATGACGGGGCTGTTCTTCGCCCTGGTCGGGGTGGTGTACGAGCGGACCCACGACCGGTGGATCCCCCACATGGGCGGGCTCGCGGTGGTCATGCCGCTTGCCGCCGGGTTCTTCACCCTGGGGGGTCTCAGCTCCCTCGGCATGCCGGGCACCTCGGGGTTCGTGGCCGAGTTCCTGGTGTTCCTGGGCGCCTGGCAGAGCGACAACTGGTGGTGGGCCATCGCCGGCGCGCTCGGCGCCTTCCTCACCGCGTTGTACATCCTCCGGGCGGCGCGCCTGATCTTCTGGGGTGAGGGGCCGGCGGAGCGCTTCGAGAAGCTCCAGGACGCCCGGGGCCCGGAGCTGGTCGGCCTGTGGGTGATGGCCACGGCGATCGTGGTGTTCGGTCTGTGGCCCCGGCTGCTGCTCGACATCATCGACGGCGCGACGCCCGGCTACCTGGCGAACATCGTCGGAACCCTCGTCGCGGTGGGAGGTGCCTCGTGAGCGTCGACTGGCTCGGAGCCTTCGCACCGCTCGCGGTGGACCTCATCCTGCTGCTGGGCGCGGTCTCGATCCTGCTCGCCGACCTCATCGCCCCCCCGGGAGAGAAGCGGCTCCCGGGATGGGGAGCGCTGGCCACCCTGGTGGTGGCGATGGCGGCCACCTTCTTCCTCGACCTGTCCGGCGAGGCCTGGGGCGGGGTCTACGTCGGCGACGCCCTGGCCGTGTTCTTCAAGCGGATCTTCCTCGCTGGCGCCATCCTCGCGGTGTTGGGCTCGCAGCACTTCGTGGCCGACACCTTCCCCCGCCGCCAGGGGGAGTACTACCTGCTGGTCCTGTGCTCGGTGCTCGGGATGAGCCTGCTGGGCGGGGTTCGCGACGTCATCCTGCTGGTGGTGTGCTTCGAGCTGATGGGCATCCCGCTCTATGTGCTCGCCGCCTACGCAAAGAAGAATGCCCTCGGGGTGGAGGGCGCGCTGAAGCTGTACCTGGTGGGTGCGGTGTCCAGCGTGACCATGCTCTACGGGTTGTCGCTGCTCTTCGGTCTCTCGGGGAGCACCCACATCGCCGAGATCGCCGCCTACGTGGCCACGGACCCGTCCCCCATCGTCCTGCTCGGCGCGGTCCTGGCCCTGGCCGGGATGGGCTTCAAGATCGGGGTGTTCCCCTTCCACATGTGGGTGCCCGACGCCTACGAGGGCGCCTCCACTCCGGTGGTGGCCTTCCTCGCAGCGGCCCCCAAGGCGGCCGGGCTCGCGGCGTTGGTGCAGCTCCTCCTGGGTGGCGAGCGCCCGCTCATCGCAATGGTCTCGATGGTGGTGATCGCGCTGGCGGCGGCCACCCTGGTGGTCGGCAACTTCCTCGCGCTCAACCAGTCCAACGTCAAGCGCCTCCTCGCCTACTCCGGGGTCGCGCACATGGGGTTCCTCCTCATGGCGCTCTCCACCGGCGAGGCGCTCGGCCTGACCATGCTCCTGTTCTACCTGGCGGCCTACGTGTTCACCAACGTGGGCGCGTTCCTGGTGGTACACGCGGTGGCGCGCGGAGGGGGGGACGACACCGTCGCCTCCTTCGACGGCCTGGCGCAACGGAGCGGTTGGCTCGGCTTCACCATGCTGGCCTTCCTGTTGTCGCTGGCCGGCATCCCCTTCATGGCTGGGTTCTGGGCCAAGCTCAACGTGTTCATCGCCGCCTGGGCGGCGGGCCTGGAGTGGCTGGTGGTGCTGGGCGCCGTGCTCTCGGTGGTGGCGCTGTTCTACTACCTGCGCGTGGTGCGGGCGATGTTCATGAACCCCCCCGCCGAGGGGGCGTCCCCGGTCCGGGCCGATTGGCCCACCAACCTGGGCATCGCGGTGTGCCTGCTGTTCGTGGT
>JAFDJI010000266.1 GCA_019307545.1 Deltaproteobacteria bacterium
GTGGGCACCCCCCGCGAACTGTTCAACACACCGGCGAACACCTTCGTGGCCACCTTCATCGGTTCCCCTTCCATGAACCTGTTCCCGGCGGAGGGGCGAGGGACCTCTTCTTTCATCGAAGGGGTGGACGCCGAGTTGGACCTCACAGCCGACGGCCCGTTCACCCTCGGGGTTCGTCCCACCGACCTCACCCTCGGAGAAGGCCCGCTCACCGCGACGGTGGACGTGGTGGAGTCGCTGGGCGCCGAGGCACTGGTGCACCTGCGCCTCGGAACGTACGACCTGGTCGGGCAGGCGGCGGAGCCGGTGTCCGTGCGGGCTGGGCAGGAGGTCAGCGTCAGGTTCACCCGTACGCATCGCTTCCACTGCGACACCGGGCTCCGACTGGAATGAGCGCGGCCCGGGCCACAGCGGCGCTCCTCCTCCTGTTGCTGGTGCTCCCCGGGTTTGCCCGGGCGGCCGAGGTCGTGGTCTGGCACAGCTACCGGGGCGCAGAGGAGAAGGCGCTGGGGGTGGTCGCCGAGGCGTTCCAGGTGGAGACCGGCCACCAGGTGTCCCTGGTGGCGATTCCCTTCGGGGCCTTCGACAGCAAGGTGGAGACGGCCATCCCTCGCGGAAACGGGCCCGACTTGTTCATCGCGGCCCACGGGTCCCTCGGCAAGTGGTCCACCATGGGCATGGTCCAACCCTGGTCCGGGTCGAACGAAGCGCTGGAGGCCCACCGCCCGGTTGCGGTGGAGGCGCTCTCGCACGGCGGAGTCCAGTACGGCCTTCCGCTGGCCTACAAGTCGCTCCTGCTCCTGTACGACCCCGAGTTGATCGACACCCCCCCCGACACGACCGAAGCCCTTATCGCCATGGCGAAGGAGCACACCGGCGGAGGGCGCTACGGGCTCGCCTACCAGGCAACCGAGCCGTACTTTCACGCCCCGTGGATGCACGCGTTCGGCGCCATGGCCTATACCGACGAGGGAGAAGTCCGTCTCGACGGACCCGAGCACATTGCGGCGCTCGCCTTCACCAAGCGGCTCGGTCGCGACGAGGGGATCGTTCCGCCCCAACCAACCGCGGAGCTGATCACCCGCCTGTACCAGGACGGGAAGGCAGCCTTCGTCATCAGCGGACCCTGGTTCCTCGCGGATATCGACCGTCCCGTGGCCGCCGCCCCGCTGCCGATGGTGACCGAGACGGGGGCCCCCGCGCGCCCCTACCTCACGGTGGACGGCGTGTTCCTGGCCGACCAGGCGCCCCATCCGGAGGCGGCCGTGGCGTTCATGGCCCTTCTCGCCGGACCGGAGGGCGCGCGCATCCGCCAGGAGGTGGGGCGGCAGGCGGTGAGCATCACCGGCCTCATCGTCGAAGACCCCCTGCTGCAGGTCCTGGCGATCCAGTCCGAGATTGCGGTTCCCCTGCCCACCGACCCGGGGGTGCTGGCGGTGTGGGAGGCACAGGCCCGGTCCATTCGGAGGGTGATCCGCGGCACATCGACTCCGGAGGCTGCGGCGCGAGAGGCCCAGACCCACTGGAAAGTCCTCTCCCGGCCCCCGCCCCCGCCCGCCGACCCGCGTCCCTACCTGGTCCTGGCCCTGGTGGTCCTCGCGGCGCTGGCGCTCTGGCTCCTCCGGCCCCTCGCCGACCCCGAGTTCAGAAGGCGGCTGTGGACACATCGCCGCAACTACTTGTGGGTGCTGCCGGCCGGCCTGGCCATGTCCGTGCTCGTGGTGCTGCCGTTCGTCACCGGTGCCGTGGTGTCGCTGTTCGCGCACCACCAGGGCGAGTGGACCTTCGTGGGCCTCAGCCACTTCCTGGACATCCTCCTTTCCCGCGACTGGCCGATCACCTCCCCCATGTCCTTCGTCTTCACCCTGGGCGTGACGGTGTTGTGGACGGTGACCAACCTCACACTGCATGTGAGCATCGGGGTGGCGCTGGCCATGCTCCTGCGGGAGCCGTGGATCCGGATGCGCGGGCTCTGGCGGGCGCTGTTGATCATCCCGTGGGCAGTGCCGAACTACATCACCGCGCTGATCTGGAAGGGCATGTTCCATGCCCAATACGGGGCGGTGAACGCCCTCCTCGGAGCCGTGCTCGGGCGCGGGGAGCCGCTGGAGGTGGACTGGTTCGGCTCCTTCGCCACAGGCTTCTGTGCGAACTTGACCACCAACACCTGGCTCGGCTTCCCCTTCATGATGGTGGTCACCCTCGGGGCGCTCCAAGCCGTTCCCCGGGACCTGGAGGAGGCCGCCGAGGTGGACGGCGCGGGGTGGTGGTTCCGGTTCCGCCACGTCATATGGCCCCTGCTGCGCCCCGCGCTGCTGCCCGCCGTGATCCTCGGCTCGATCTGGACCTTCAATATGTTCAACATCGTGTACCTGGTGAGCGCCGGCGAGCCGGACGGCTCCACCGAGATCCTCATCTCGGAGGCCTACCGGTGGGCGTTTTCGCGGGGGAACCGGTACGGGTACGCAGCCGCCTACGCGGTGATCATCTTCGGGGTGCTCCTGGTGTACTCCCGAGGGGTGAACCGCGTGGTGGGACGGAGGGTGCTGTGAGGCGGCCGTCACTGCTGCGGGTGGTCCTCGCCCACGCGCTGATCGTCGTGGTGACCGTGGCCACCCTGTACCCGGTGCTGTGGGTGATCAAGATGGCACTCACCCCGTCGCAGGCCTTCTCGGTGGGCATCATCCCCATTCCCGACGTGGTGAGCACCGAGAATTTCGCCCACGTCATGGGGACCACCGACGCCCACGGCGGATGGCTGTTCGGACGACAGCTCCTCAACTCCCTGGTGGTGGCGCTGGCCACCTCCGCCCTCGGCCTCGCGCTCTCAACCACCGCGGCCTACGCGCTGTCTCGGTACGAGTTCCCCGGGCGTGACCGGAGTATGGCTGCCTTCCTCGTCACCCAGATGTTCCCCGGGGTGGTCATGCTCATCCCGCTGTACATCCTGCTCGATGCGTTCGGGCTGCTGGACAGCCTGATGGGCCTGGTGCTGGTGTACGCGACGACCGCGGTCCCGTTCTCGGTGTGGACCCTCAAGGGCTACTTCGACACCATTCCCCGAGAGTTGGAGGAGGCAGCGCTGTTGGACGGGGCTTCCGCCTGGATGACCTTCACCCGGATCATCCTCCCCCTCGCGCGACCCGCGGTGGCGGTGACCGGCCTGTTCTCCTTCATGACCGCTTGGAACGAGTTCATCCTCGCCGCCACCCTCCTCGGGGATCCACGCGCCTTCACCCTGCCCATCGTGCTGCAGCGCTACGTGAACGAGTACAACACCGAGTGGGGTCACTTCGCCGCAGGGGCGATCGTGGTCTCCATCCCTGTGGTCGCCCTGTTCTTCGCCCTGCAGAGGCACTTCGTCGAGGGCCTCACCGCGGGGAGTGTGAAGGGCTAGCAGCCCGCAGCGGGCTGCTTCCGTACCCGCTCCCGCTCCCGCTCCCGTGCCCGACCGGCTCCTACCTGGGCGTCCACGTCATCGCGGTCCGGGGGTACGGCTGGGTCGCCTCGAGGGCGGGGAGGGTGGAGAAAGTCCATCGACTCGTGGTGCGCGTCGTGCGCCACCGCACCGCATCGCTGGTGAAGGAGAGCCCACCCGGATCCCCATCCAACTGCCAACCCGTGGGTTGCCCGGGGCTGACGCGGAGGTTGTCGGCGGGCAGCGACACCGTTCCCAGGCCATCGAGCACGATTCGCCAGTCGTCCGGCCGGGACCGCAGGCGCACCCAGGTGATCACCTTGTCCGGAGGGGCGTCGGCCCGATTGGCTACTTCGGAGAGAGGCGGGCCGTAATACCGCACCAGCAGGTCCACGCCATCGACCACGATCTCCACGCGGCTCAACGGACGTTCGGGATGGGCGACCGCGATCAGGGGCCAGCGTGAGCCCTCCTCGTCCACCTCGAGCGTTTGCCCCGCGTGGATCGGGCTCACCCCGGGGATCCGACCCCGCTCGTCGCGGAGCAGTTGGACCCGCGCCCCGTGCGCGCCATCCCCGAGCCGCAGGACGATCGAATCCTCCTCCTGTCGGACCACCACCCAAGGCGCCTCCACCTCGAGGCGCACGGGAGGGGACGGCTGAGTGGCCGGCGGCGCCGCGGGCTCGGCACATCCCACGAGCACGGCAAGCGAGAAGATCGACCGCACCTTCACAGAGGGGACCTCCCGTGGAACGGGGCCTTGGAAGCGCACCTACCCGTCAGCTTCGCTTGACGCTACACTGATGCCCGTCGTGGGGTGATCGGTGCGTTTCACGGTTCTATCTGGGTTGCTGGTGACGGGGTGCTGGTACACGCCGCCCGAGGATCTGCTCTGCGACCCGGAAGACACCGACTGTCCGTTGGTGGACGACGTGCCGGTCGTGCCTCGGGGTGCCTGCGCGCCCGATCGCGTGGAGTCGGTCGCCTGCGTCATCGACGGCGATACCTTCGACGTCGGGGCGTGCGGCGACAACGGTGAGCGCATCCGGATGTTGGGGATCGACGCGCCAGAGGTGGCGCACGGGGAGGATCCTGCCGAGTGTTGGGGGTACGAGGCATCCACCGAGTTGGAGCGTTTGCTCACGGGCGAGGACGTGCTGCTCACCTTCGACCGGGAGTGCGAAGGGCTCTACAACCGCACCCTGGCCTATGTATGGTTCGAAGATGCAGAGGGCGAAGCCCTCCTGGTGAACCGATGGATGCTCGAGCAGGGCCACGCGCGGCTCTTCGAGGAGGACTTCGGCGAGCCCATTCGCCTCAAGGAGGACTTCCGAGCCGCACAGGATGCTGCGCACGCGCGAGGTCTAGGTCTTTGGGGTGCTTGCCCCATCGAGGAATGATGCCCCGGTGAATCTGTTGGTATGGTCCTTTCCCTGTCTTGGAAGGAGTTGCTATGGCTGAAGACAATGCCCCTCGGTCCGTGGCCGACGCGCTCGCGGAGGTGACGCGGCGCCAGGGGGAGGAAGAATCCCGGCACCAGGCCGAGTTGACGGAGGTCGACCAAGAGGTCGAGAGCCTCAAGACCGCGATGGCGAACCTGCAGCAGCAGCTCGAGGCGCTCGCCAAGTTCCGTGAAGAGCTGGTAGCCAAGCTGGAGTCGGTCTCCGGGGGAGTGCACAAGCGCTCCTACGACGCCATCTTCGGTGCGTTGCGGGAGCAGGCCCAGGCGCTGTCGGGACGAGCGGCAAAGGTCGCCTACGCGCAGCAGGCCAGGGACGCGGATTTCTCCGAGGCCCTCGAGGACGAGGAGGTGAAATCCCTCCTCGCGGACCACCAGCAGTTCACGCAGGTGGTGGCGCCGACGCTGGAAAGCCTGCCCTCGTCCTACCGAGTTGCCCTGGAGAATCGCCATAGCGAGATCACCGAGCAGCTGCGGGATGCCCTGGGTGACCAGGTAGGCGCGGCGATCGAGGTGCAGGAGGAATTGCTCGGGATCGACGTGCTGCTGGCACTCGACGCCCATGAGGGGGTCACTGAGGTGATCATGCTGGTGCTGCCGGTGGTCGAGCAGGTCCAGACTGCATGGGACGAGCGGGAGGAAGACCTGCAGACATGGGTGGGCGTCCGGGTGATGCAGGCGGTCTACGGAGTTTGTCAGCGTATCGGCCTGTTGGGAGCCCAGGGCATGTACGGTGGCCACCAGGGACTCCTGGCGGTGGAGTTGGAGCTGGGCGGTGGTGATCCCGATGACGTCCGGACGAAGTTGAAGGAAGCGATCGACCAGGTGTTTGCCGAAGCGCCCGAGTTGATCGGAGCCAAGGTGTCTTCGCGCGTCATGGCGGTGGAGGTCGACCACCTGTTCCCACCTGGCACCGAGGAAGAGGAGG
>JAFDJI010000983.1 GCA_019307545.1 Deltaproteobacteria bacterium
GTGGTGCTGGAGAAGTCGCGGCTCGCCGAGGACCTGCTCAAGACCATCGGATCCCTGTTCGGTCCCCTGCGGGGCGGGCTGGCGCTGGCGGTGGTGTTCGTGGGGGCGCTGCTCGCCGCCGCGACCGGGGTGGTGGGGGCGTAGGTGGTCGCCATGGGGCTGATCTCGCTCCCGGTGATGCTGCGGTACGGCTACTCCCAAGAGCTTTCCGCCGGGGTGATCTGCGCGTCGGGCACCCTGGGGCAGATCATCCCGCCCAGCGTCGTCCTCATCGTGCTCGCCGACCAACTCGGGGTGAGCGTGGGGGACCTGTTCGTGGGCGCGCTGATCCCCGGGCTGATGTTGGCGGGCATGTACGCGTTGTACGTGGTGTTCGTGGCGATCCGCTGGCCAGCCGAGGCCCCCGCCCTGCCGCCGGAGGAGCGTCCCGAGCACCTGGTCGCCCTGCTCGGGCAGGTGGTGAAGGTGATGATCCCGCCCCTGGTGCTGATCCTGCTGGTGCTGGGGAGCATCTTCATCGGGGTGGCCACCCCCACCGAGGCGGGTGCCCTGGGGGCCCTGGGGGCGCTCCTGCTCGCCGCGGTCAACCGCCGCCTCACCAGAGACACGCTGGTGGGGGCGATGGAGGAGACCACCAAGCTCACCGCGATGGTGATGTTCCTCCTCATCGGCTCGACCGCGTTCGCGCTGGTGTTCCGCGGGCTCTACGGCGACATCTGGATCGAGGACCTGCTCACCAACCTCCCCGGCGGCCGCATCGGGATGCTCCTGGTCGCCAACCTGCTGATCTTCGTCCTGGGCTTCTTCATCGACTTCTTCGAGATCGCGTTCATCGTCCTGCCGCTGCTGGTGCCGGCGGCGATGGCACTGGGGATCGACCTGGTGTGGTTCGGGGTGATGATCGGCATGAACCTGCAGACCTCGTTCCTCACCCCACCCTTCGGGTTCTCGCTGTTCTACCTGCGCGGGGTGGCGCCCCCGGAGATGCCGACGACCGCCATCTACCGCGGAGCGGTGCCGTTCATCGGGATCCAGGCCATCGGCCTGGTGCTCATCATCGCGTTCCCGGGTCTGGTGACCTGGCTCATTCCCGGCTGAAGGAGAACTGGGCGTAGGCAAACTCCGCGACTTCCCGGGCCTGGTGACCTGGCTCATTCCCGGCTGAAGGAGAACTGGGCGTAGGCCAACTCCGCGACCCCGAACCAGGCGAAGGAGTCTGACCGGAACTTCTTCCAGGCCTCGTAGACCTTGCGGTAGCCCGGGTCCTTCGCGGCGGCGTCCTCGAGCATCTGGAGGGAGGCCTCCCGGGCGGCAAGCATCAGGTCGTCGGGGAAGCGACGGGTCTGGACCCCGGAGGCGAGGATGCGCTGCAGGGCCGGGGGATTCTTCTCGTCGTAGCGGGTCTGCATCACGACGCTCGCCTCGTGGCACGCCGCGCGGATGATCGCCTGGTAGCCCGAGGGCAGCGAATCCCAGGCCCCGCGATGGACGTAGAACGACAGGGACGGCCCCGGCTCCCACCACCCCGGGTAGTAGTAGTTCTTGGCCACCTTGTGGAAACCCAGCTTCTCGTCGTCATAGGGCCCCACCCACTCGGTGGCGTCGATGGCGCCGCGCTCCAACGCAGGGAAGATCTCGCCGCCGGCGATGGTCTGGGTGGCGACCCCCAGTGCTTCCATCACCTTGCCCCCCATCCCCGGAATGCGCATCTTCAGCCCCTTGAGGTCCTCCAGGCTGTTCACCTCCGGCTTGAACCAGCCGCCCATCTGCACCCCGGTGTTCCCGGCGGGGAAGGTGAGGATGTCGAAGTCGGAGAACATCTCGTGGACCAGGTCCAACCCGCCCCCCTCCAAGAGCCAGGCGGCCTGCTGCCGGGCGACGAAGCCGAAGGGGACGCAGCTGTCGAAGGCCAGGGCCGGGTTCTTGCCGATGTAGTAGTAGGACGCCGTCTGGCCGATCTGCACCGTCCCCTGCTGCACCGCGTCCATCACCTCCAAGCCCGGCACCAGCTCTCCGGCGGAGTAGACCCGGATCTCGAAGTTGCCGTCGGTCATCGCGGACACCCGCTCTGCCATCACCTCGGCGGCGCCGTAGATGGTGTCCAGGGAGCGGGGAAAGCTTGACGCCATCCGCCACCGCACCTTTCGCCCGGTGTGGACCGCCGGGCCTTGTTCGCCCTCGGGTCCACCACACCCGGCGAGAAGGGTGCCGGCGGCTCCTCCCACGAGAGCGTTCTGCAAGAAGTCGCGTCGTCGCATGGGGCCTCCTCAGCCCAGGGTCTGGCCGGTGAGCGGCAGGTTTCGGATCCGGGTCCCCGTGGCGGCAAAGATGGCGTTGCACAGCGCGGGCGCAAGCGGGGGCACCCCGGGCTCGCCGATCCCGGTGGGCAGCGTGTCGGTCTGCACGGTGTGTACGTGCACCCTTGGCATCTCGCTGAACCGAAGCACCGGGTAGTCGTCGAAGTTGCCCTGCTCGACGACGCCATCCTTGACGGTCACCTTGCCGGTCAGGGCCAAGGAGAGCCCCATGGCCACCGAGCCGTGCAGCTGGGCCTCCACGGTGTCGGGGTTCACCACCGGCCCGCAGTCCACCGCCGCGAACACCTGGTGCACCCGAAGCGTCCCGCCCTCATCCACCGAGGCGTGTACCGCCAGGGCGGCGTAGCTGCGGAAGCTGTACTGGGCAGCGAACCCCAACCCGTGCCGATCGGGCAGGGACCGGCCCCATTCGGCCATCCGGGCCACCTCTTCGATCACGCCCTTCAGTCGCCCGGTGTCGAACTTGTACCGGCTCTGCCGGTCGGCCTTGGAAAGCTCGAGGATGCGGGGCTCCCCGAGCATCTCGAGGTGGAACGCGACCGGATCGCGGCCCGTTGCATGGGCGATCTCGTCCATGAAGCTGTTGGTGGCGAAGGCATGAAAGGTGTTGCAGACCGAACGCAACCAGCCGATGCGCAGGCTGGAGGGGACCTTCCCCGCCTCCAT
>JAFDJI010000267.1 GCA_019307545.1 Deltaproteobacteria bacterium
GGCAGTGTGCGGGATCCGCCGAACCGCCGAGGAGCTGTGCGGCCACGCCGAGGACGCTGGGTGGTCCCCCGACATCTGCTCCTATGCCCGAACCGACTTCGGGATGGTGCTTTCCGGGGAGACGCCCGTGGGGCGGGTCCCGAAACCCGACCTGTTGGTGTGCTGCACCAACCTCTGCCAGACCCTGTTGTTCTGGTACCAGGTGCTCGCGGACCACTTCGGCGTCCCCCTCGCCCTCATCGACGCCCCCTTCCTCTACGGCGAGGAGACGGACCGTGCGCTCGCCTACGTGCAAAAGCAACTCGAAGCCGCCGCGGAGCTTGCGGAGCGGGTCGCCGGGCGCACGCTGACCCCACGCGCGCTGGAGGACGCCACCCGCCGCAGCGGAGAGGGGGTGCGGCTGTGGAACGAGGTCCTCCTGCGCGGTGCGGCGCGACCCGCCCCGATCACCGCCTTCGACGAGTTCATCCACATGGCGCCCATCGTGGAGATGCGCGGCGAACAGTTCACGGTCGACTACTACCGGGTCCTGCTCGACGAGTTGGACGAGCGCATCGCGCGAGGGTTCGGCGCGCTGAAACACGAGCGCAAGCGGGTGATCTGGGACAACCTGCCGGTGTGGGCGCGGATGAGGTGGCTCGCAGACCTGCTCTCGGAGAGGGGGGTCGCGATGGTGGCCTCCACCTACACCAACGCCTGGGGGGAGTTGGTCGACCTCATCGACCCCGCCGACCCGATGGGCTCGGGGGCGCGGACCTACCTGAACGCACTCATCAACCGCAGCACCGGCCACAAGCTCCGTACGATGGAGCGCATGGTGCAGACCTACCACGCCGACGGGGTCATCCTGCACTCCGACCGCTCTTGCAAGCCCTATTCCATTGGGCAGATGGACCAGCGAGACCGCCTCGGCGAAGGACTCTCCGTCCCCGCCCTGCTGCTGGAGGCCGATCACTCCGACCCCAGGGTGTTCTCCCCGGAGCAGGCGAGCAACCGGCTCGCGGCGTTCATCGAAATCCTGGAGTCGTGACCGGACGCCATCGGGGGGTGGCCATTCCGCCCGAACGAGCGTACATGGGCCCGCCGCATTCCCGTTGGAGTCCCCATGCGTTTGTCACTGCTGGTCGCCTGCGCCCTCCTCGCCGCCTGTGATTCGCTCAAGACCTGCGAGAAGGCGGGCATCGACGAGGAAGTGGCCGCCTACTACGAGGTCACCCTCGCCAACGAGGGTGGGGGCATCCAGGTGGTGTTCGATCCCAGCCCCGCCTCGGAGGTCTGGTTGGAGGACGAAACCCCTGAGATCATCTGGCACATCCGCTGTGATGGCGAGAAGCCAGACGACGAGGATTCCCCACCCATCGTGTGCCTGGACTCGCCGATCGCGATCGGGGCAGCCGCTCCCACCGGCGCCACGAACCCGGTGGAGACCCAGGACTTGGAGGAGGGCCCCGTGTACCGCGCGCGGGTGCAGGACACCGACATCGAGTGCAGGGGACAGATTCGCCACGGCGAATCCTCACCGTTCACCGTCACCATCGGAAGGTGATTCCACCCTACCCCCGGGAGAAATCGTGGGTTCCTTTCAGCAGGTCATCGATCAGACCTTTCCGGGCTCGCTGCCGGAGGCCGTGTTCGTCGAACGTGCCTACGAGGCGCTCGCACCGCTTGGGTTCACCGACGAGCACACCATCGCCTGTGTCGGCCTGTGCCGCGACGAGATCTCCCGTCCACTCGTAGAGCGGGTGGTGGGGGTCTGGGGCGAGGCGTTCAACTTCTCGAGCCTGGCGGGGATGCTCTTCCTGGGCAAGACCGGCTTCTTGGCTGCTCAAAGCCATGCACCGTTCTTTGGCGGTCGACAGCGGCACGTGTACCTGGTCGCCCCGCACATCGCGATCGGCGAGGGCGGCGAACTGGGCTTGTGTCACCGGCCTGGGCAGACCGGTCCGTCACACGCCTGCGGCGCCCTGTGCGGGTTCCTGGGGGAGTTGGAGTCCGGGCGGGCCGATGCAGCGCTGGACGCCGACGACCTGGAGCAGAGCCTGCTCAAGGCGCGGCTGATGCAGCATCTGGAGTGGGGGCAGGTCCCCAACCTCGCCGAACTGACCCTGCTCACCGGCAAGGTGATCCTTGCGGACCTCGAGCGGATGATCGGTCTCACCGTCGACATCGAAACCGCCGACTACGCAGTGCTCTCGGGGGTGCAGATCCACGGCCCGAAGGGCGCGGCCCTCTTCTGGCCCGGCACCCACTACGCCATGGTCGAGGGCATCCGCCGCTCCTTTCGCATCCCTGACTAGATCGACTCAGCGCGAGCGCGCCTGAGCTGGAACGTTTCGGAGACACAGCGTCACCGATCGTGGACCCCGTACGGTCGGCGAACATGGCGTGGATGCTCGACTTGTGCGCAGAATCCACCACGGTTCCTGGCACGCGCCTTGCTTCCCACCAAAAGCAGTCTGACCAGAATCAACCCAAGAAATGGGGGCTGCCATGGACGTGCGGTGTGTGTTGCTCGTCCCGCTCCTGATCGGGGGGTGTGGCCCCCTCGTCGAGCGCTACGACGGGCACGATTACGTCTTCTCGACCGACTACCAGACCTGGGAGGGTGCGCAACGGGACTGTGCGTCCCGTGGCTACCACCTGGCCGACGTGGAGGATGCTCGCGAAAACGCCTGGATCAACGCGGTGGCGTCCATCTACGAGTCTTCCCTGTGGTGGCTCGGGTTCAACGACCGCCTCGAAGAGGGGGTCTGGGTGTGGGAGGGCGGCTTCGCGGGGGAGTTCTCCGATTGGTCGTCCGGCGCGCCCGGCGACAGCGACTGCACCGGGCTCAGCGCCTGGTTCGGCGGGGACACCGGCGAATCCACTGGCGGGATCTGGCATGCCGAGCCCTGCGGGGAGTGGTTCCCCTACATCTGTGAGCGCTAGCGGGAGGCCGTGATGAAAGCAGCAAAGAGCTTGACGTGGTTGTTCTCGGTACCTTGGCTGCTCGGTGCAGGCACCGCACTGGCCCAGGAGAAGGGGCAGGGCGACACGCCGCCCGCGGAAGTCGTGGAACCCGCCGACGACGCCTTGGGGGAAGTGCGCGCGCAAATCGAGGAGCTTCGCGAGCGCCTGGAGCAGCAGGCCACCCTCACCGAAGGGGAGGCTGCTGAGCGAGAGCGCCTTCGCCTCCTCTTGGACGACGCGTCCGTCCTCCTTGACGATCGCGAAGCCGAGGGGGACCGTCTTGCAGCCGCCCTCCGCCTCGGAGAACGCGGCGACGCGGACGCATTGCCCTTCCTCCGCGCCGCTGCCCGCTCGCGGTCCGAGTCGGTGCAGGTAGCCACGGTGCGTGCGGCGGCCGCCTTGGATGATGCACAGATCCCGCAGGATGTCCTGCACGACCCGAACCTCTTCTTCTCGGCACGCCGGGAGGCGATCGCCGCCCTGGTCTCCCTGCAGCGGCGGGAGGCAGGCGAGCGTCTGTGGGCCGCGGCGAACGACCGCAAGCTGTGGCGATCGCTGCGGCGAGATGCGGCCGTGGGGTTCGAGGACGGCTACCCCGACCTGCTTGAAGAATTCGGACCCCCTACGGCCACCAGCGACGCACTTGGATTCACGGCTGGCGTGCTTGCCAACGGGGTGACCGGGGGCATCCTGCTCTCCTCCATCGGCACATGGGGACGCAGCGACGAGGCCGTGGTGATCGGAGCCCTGGGCGGTTCGGCGGTCGGACTGGGCACCGCCGTCCTCTACACCCGGCAGAGACCCGTCACCGCCGGTCAAGGGCTCCGCTACGCAAGCGACGTGGCCTGGGGGCTAACCGCCGCGGGGCTCGCGTCGGGGCTCACCTACAGCGACGCCTGGGATCTCCGGGACCGGCACCGGGCGAACCTCTCCGCCCTGTATCGTGCGGTCGGCGTCGGGGTCGGCGCCGGGCTCGGGATGGCCCGCCTGGGTGACGACATCGACCCGGTAGACGTCATCGAGTCCGACCTCTCCGGAATCCTCGGCCTTGCGGTGGCGATGAGCATCAACGACATAGCCTGGTCCGGCGTCCCGCAGGTCCGCCCGGACCCATGGGCCTGTGATGCCTGGAACCTCGACGAGCCCAAACCCAAGGTGTGTCGGCACCGCGGGTACCGGGACGTCAGCCTGTGGAGCGCCGGGCTGGTGGGAGCGGCCGCGGGCGTGGGCATCCATGCGGCGGTGCGCGAGGCGTGGGACCTGCAGCCCGAGGACCTGCTGTTCGCTTCGGTGGTCGGCGGTGAGGCAGCGTGGATCGGGGGGTGGCTCCCCCAGACCTTGGACGGCAGGACACGGGCTTCCCATGCGATGGCGCCCCTCACCGCGGGGATGGCGGCGGGACTCCTCGCGTCGCACTTCCGACCGGTCGGTCCAGAGATCTCCGCGGGCATGGCATGGGGCACCTTGCTGGGGAACACGAGTGGGTACGGTATCGCCTCCCTCACCGACGCGCCCGATGAGGTCCGCATCGCCTTCATGCTGGGCGCGGGAGTGGCTGGAACGGTCGCGGGCGGGGTCGCCGGCGCACACCTCGACCCCACCTTGGGTGACATGGCCATGCTCGGCATCGGCGTACCTCTGGCGACAGCCGAAGGCGCCGCCATCGGGTACTTCCTGGATGAGAAGGGCTGGGTCTCGGCCGAGCAGAGCACGGGGCTGTGGCTCACCTCCTTCTCGGTCTCCGGCATCGGCCTCACCGCCCTGGCGACCCAGGTCGACCCCAAACCGGGCGACATGGTGTTCCTCGGAACGGCTGCCGCCTGGGGGGTGTGGTACGGCACCATGACCCCACTCGCCCTGCAGCTTCCGGGTGATCCGGAGGACGGCGTGCTTGCGGCCACCCTGACTGGCGACGTCTTTCTGCTCCTCGGCGGGTTGGCCCTGATGCGCCCCCTGGACCTGGAACCCAGGCAGACGGCGGTGGCGCAGATCAGCGGAGTCGCCGGTGCCACCGCGGGCGCGCTGGCGGTGGCGATGGCGAGCGCAGAGGCCGAGCACGTGGCGGCGGGGGCCGTAATCGGCAGCACGGTCGGACTGGTCACCGGCGCGTTCCTCACCCCCTTGGTGTCGTCGACGGGGGAGCGAAAGCGGCAGGTGAGCCTCATGCGGCTCCGCGTCCCAGGGACCTGGGCCGTCCAACTCCTCCCCACGGTGCAGGAAGATGGGCAACCGGGTCTGTACGCTGGAGTCACCGCGACCGGGTTATGACGCGCGGCGCCGCACAAGAGGGATGAATCCAATGCGTCGACACCTGGGAGTATGCCTCTTCGGATGGATGGTGCTGACCATCGGAATCGCCTGCGGAGGGGGGGAGACCGTCTCGGTCGACGTCGATCCGGTGGTGGTGGAGCCCCCCGCGGTCGAGGTACCTGAAGTGGCCGAGGACTCGATCCTCACTGCCGGGGTGATGTGGGGATCGCACCTGTGCACCGAAAAGGCAGGTGACAACTGCGTCGACCCGACCACCACCTTCGCCCACGACACCCCCATGATCTACTTCGTCCACCAGACCAAGGACCTGCCCGAGAAGGCGCAGACCTACAACATCCGGTGGATCGCAGTGGACGTGGGCGACGCCGCGCCAGCCGGCACGGTCGTGTTCGACCTGAACGAGGTGGTCACCGAGGGCATGCTCCTCAAGATAGCGACGCACTACACCATCTCCAGCCAGGCCTCAAAGCCCACCGCCGGATGGCCGCCGGGCAGCTACAAGGTCGCGATCACCCTCGACGGCGCACCCGTTACCGAGGCGGCCTACACCATCGAGTAGGCAGGAACGCCGGGAAGGCCTCCGAAATGCGTGAGAGCACCCTTATGAGCGGGCGGATGTGCGCTGAGACGAAGGGCTTCCCGCTGCTGAGGAACCCCACGGCGACGTCCCGCTGCGGATCGGCCCACGCGAACACATTGATGAACCCGTGGTGGCCGAAGGCACGGGAGGTGCCGGGGCCGAAGGGGCTGAAGCGCTCGGTGCCCAGCATGAGCCCGCTGCCGTAGCGAATCGGCAGCAGCAGCGTGAAGTCCAGCTCCAGGAATGCGGTCTCCACGGTCATCCGCCGCACCATCCGGTCGCTGAACAGGCGCACCCCGTCGAGCACTCCGCCGTTCAGCAGGAGTTGGAAGAACCGCGACACCTCTTCCGCGGTGGCGACGATGTTCCCCGAGGGCACGACCGCGGTGAGCCACTCCTGGGTGTTGGAGATGCGGGTCGCCTCCTCGAAGCCCGCCCCCAACGCCCGCTTCACCACCCGGGACCAGGGGAAGGGGACCCGCGGACCGGTGAAGGCGTTCTCCGCCACCTCGTCCAGGTCCTCGTGGCGCACCCCGTAGTTCATCCAGGTGAATCCGAGGGGATCCAGCACCTCTTCCCCCAAGAACTGGCGGATCGTGCCTCCCGTGACCCGGCGCACGATCTCTCCCAGGATGAAGCCGCCGGTGACCGCGTGATAGGCGAGCCGCCTTCCGGGGGCCGACACCAGGGGCGCGTCGCACAGCAACTCCACGATGTGGTCCCAGTCCTTCAACAGCTCTGGAACCGCGTATTCGCCCGGCACCGACGGGATCCCGGCGCGATGGGTGAGCACATGGCGGATGGTCACCCACTCCTTGCCGTGCTGCCCGAACTCCGGGATGTAATCCGCGACCCGGTCTCCCACGTTCAGGAAGCCCCGCTCGTCCAGCATGTGGATCACGATGGCGGTGATCGCCTTCGACGCGCTGAAGATGCAGAAGGGGGTCTCCGGCTTGACGGGTATTTTCGGTGAGCCTGCACTGTCCGCCGGGGAGTTGCCACAGGCGTGCCCGATGGCCCGGTTGAGCACCACCTCGCCCCGACGGCGGATGCACAGTGAGATCGCCGGGTGCAGACCGGCCTCGTACAGCCGCTCCACCTCCTCCCA
>JAFDJI010000268.1 GCA_019307545.1 Deltaproteobacteria bacterium
GTATCCCTGCCCACTGGTTGAACGCGATGGTGCCGTAACGAAGTGCGTCGAGGGCCTTGTCAATAGCCGCTTCGCCGGCGGGGTCCTTGCGGGTGGCGTTGTGGACGAGCAGGGTGCAGGCGAGGGTCCCCCACACCTTCTCGTTGCAGAACGGCACCGCCCGGTCCAGGAACGCCGCGGCGGTCTCTCCGGGCAGGGCGACCTCGTGCAACACCCCGCAGAAGGGCTCGGTCGAAAAGCAGATCTCGTCCTCGGCCTCCGGGTCGAGGTCCCCGATCCAGGTCCAGGGCACGGTTCCCTCGATTTCCTGGGTGAGCTTCACCGCCTCCGGATGGGCGTCGACGAAGGTCTGCCACCGGTCGCGCGCCCCCGGGTAGTACGCCTTGCGCGGCGGGGAGTCGGCCAGCGCCTGCCGCACCTTGGCGAGGAACCGCTCCCGGAGGTCCCAGCCTCGGGGGGTGACGAGGAGCTTCGCGGCCACGCAGTTGAAGGAGGCGTTGTTCACCACCATGGTGGCCACGTTCGCGGCCTGGTAGTCCATCTCCGCCTCGGTCCAGGGTCCCGGCACCACGATGATCGGGGTGACGTTCCCCAACTCCGAGGTGAAGGGCTTGTCGAGACGCTTCTCCCCCTTCTTCTTCCGCTCCTCGCGACCCTCCGTCGGTCCCCATACGATGGCGTCGTAGGTCGCGTCGGATCCGGTGAGGTGCAGGGTGTCCACCTTGGGGTGATCGGAGAGGTGGGCGCCTACCGCGGCGCCGCCGTACACCACCTCGAAGACCCCGCGGTCGATCAACGGCTCGAAGGCCCGGCGGAAGAGGGGACCCAGGTACTCGTTCACCGGGTTCATCTTCAGTACCACCACCTCGTTCTCCACGAACAGCTTGTAGAGCATGTCCGTGGGGGCGAGGGAGGACACGTTGCCCGCCCCGAGGATCAGGGAGACCTTCCCGGCCGGATCGGGACTCCGATAGTGCACCGCGAGGTGCTCGGTGAGGGTCTCGCGGGTCACCCCCGGCTGGAGCCACACCTCCATCGTGCTGCCGGGAAACTGCGCACGGTCCATGGCATCGAGCGGGAACACCCGCACCGTGAGCCGACCATCCCCTCGCTCGCCGATCCATTCGGGTCGGATCATCGGGTGCCCATGGCGGTGGATCTCCCCCAGGCTCCGCTCCAGCATCCGGATGTTCCGGATGGTGGCCATCGGTCCGGTGAGCCACTCCTCCCCCGCTGCGGGCTCGTCCAGGGTGAAGCCCCGCGCCCTGCTGCCGGCCTCGGCCCACTCCTCCGCGATCTCGCCGACGCGACGGCGGATGTCCGCGAGGATCTCCACGCGGACGGGGATGGGGGTGCTCACCCAGGCGTCCTTGTTCTCCGCGAGTCGCTCCACGACCCGGTCCACCTCCTCGATGGCGGTGGGCTCGATCCCGGGAGGAGGCGGAGGATAGGCGTACGAGGGCATGGGCACTCTCTTCGTCCGAGCGCACCTGATTAGCCCGGCGGAGCCGTGCCGTCAGCCCCCTCTAGCCCGGGTCCTCCAGCCACTGCTGGCGGTCTATCAGGGTCGCCTTGAGCACGAGGTGCTCGCCGTCCCGCACGACCTCGATGCCGATGGTGTCTCCGGGCCGGTGGCGAGAGATCGCACGGGTGAGGGCCACCGCGTCTTCCACGGTGCGGTCGTCCACCGCGACGATCACGTCACCTGCCCGCAACCCGGCCTCGGCGCCAGGCGTTTCCGGATGGACGGTCCTGACCACGGCGCCGTTGGACACGCCGAGATCGTGGGCCTCCGCCGGGGAGAGGGGCTCGGCGGTGACCCCGATGAACCCCCGCACCACCCGGCCCGAGGTGCGCAGGTCGTCGAGGACGTCCTTGACCAGGTCGATGGGGACGGAGAACCCGAGGGTGTTCGCCCCCCTGATGATCATGGTGTTGATCCCGACCACGCGGCCGTCCAACCCGATGAGCGGCCCGCCCGAGTTGCCCAGGTTGATGGCGGCGTCGGTCTGCAGGAACTCCTGCAGGCCCGAGAAACCGCTCGGTCGGCCTTTCCCGGAGATGATGCCCGCGGTGACCGAGAGTCCGAGGCCCAGGGGGTTGCCCACGGCCACCACCCAGTCGCCCACCTCCACGTCCCCGGACGAGCCCAACTCCAGCCAGGGCCACTGCCGGTTCTGGGGAAGCTGGAGGAGGGCGACGTCCAGGTCCGGGTCGTTCCCCAGCAACACGGCGTTGGCGAAGCTGCCGTCAGAGAAGTTCACCTTCAGCTTGCGGGAGTTTGCGACCACGTGGTGGTTGGTGAGCAGCAGGCCGTCGGACGAGATGATGAAGCCGCTGCCCTGGCCCTCGCGCAGGCGCGGCACCCCGAGGCTGTCGGGATCCAGGCCAAAGAACTCGTGAAAGAAGGGAGGGATGTCGTCGCCAAGGGATTCGGAGACCTCCTCCTCCACCTCGATGGAGACCACCGCGTCGCTCACGGCCCGTACCAGGGGTGCAAAGGACCGCGCGGGGTTGTAGTCGGGGGGCAGGCTGGGGCCAGGCGCGTCGCCGGAGGCGATGGGGGAGATGAGGAGCAACGCGGTCGCGATCAGAACCGTGGTCCGCCTATGCGCCGGCATTCGGGTCATGGAATCCGTCCTTCTCGGTACAAGACACACTTGGTTTCTTGCAGTGCTAGCGTCAAGACGCCAGATGTCACGAGGGGTCTGTGTGACCCGCAATCGGAGGTACGGCAGGTGCTGCTGCACGGCGAGGCGATTCACGCTGTCTCGGTCGGAGGATTCGAGACCTGCATCGAGCTTCCGCGGTGGAAGCTGTGCTTCGACATCGGGCGGTGCCCGCCCACGGCGATCCGGTTGCCGAGTGTGCTGTTTACCCATGCGCACACCGACCACATGGGTGGGGTGATCCACCACTGCGCCACCCGGGACCTGATGGGTATGCCCCCGCCGCGGTACTGGATACCCGCGGAGGATCTCGACGCGTTTCGGGCGTTGCTCGAGGTCTGGCGGCGGTTGGACCGGTCCGCCCTTCCCTGTACGGTGCACCCGGTACGCCCAGGGGACAGGATCGACCTGGGTGGTGGAAGGTGGGCGCGGGCCTTTCGGGCACTGCACCGGGTCCCCGCGCTTGGGTACGCGCTCGGGGTGACCCGCCGAAAACTCCGCGCCGACCTCGTCGGAGCCCCGAAGGAGGAGATCATCGGACGGCGTGAGGCCGGGGAGGTCATCCACGAGGAGCGGGAAGTGGTGGAGATCGCGTTCTGTGGGGACACCACCATCGAGGTGGTGGAAAGGGAGCCCATGGTGCGCCACGCGCGGATCCTCTTGTTGGAGGTCACCTTTCTCGACGACCGGGTCAGCGTGGAACGGTCACGGAACAAGGGCCACATCCACCTGGACGAGGTGCTTGAGCGCGCGGATCTGTTCCAGAACGAGGCGATCCTGATCACCCATGTCTCCGCGCGCTACGGGAACCAGGAGGCGCACGACATCCTCCGACGTCGTCTTCCCCCCACCTTGAGAGACCGGGTGTCGGTGCTGGCTCACCCACCTCGCAATACCTGAACCGGCGCGCCTACTCCACCAACGTGGGGCTGGTGATGTACTGCTTCATGTAGTCGAGGTTACCCCGGACGGCGGCGCTGTAGAGTTCTTGGAGCCTGCGGGTGAGGGGGCCGGGCTTGCCCTTGCCCACCAGCCGTCGGTCCACCTCGCGAATGGGGGTGACCTCAGCGGCGGTGCCCACCATCCAGGCCTCGTCGGCGACGTAGAAGCCGTCGCGCCCGAACCAGGTCTCCTGGACCTGGTGGCCCTCCCGCTCCAGGATCTCGATGATCGATCGGCGGGTGATCCCGGGCAGGATGTTCGCGACCGGTGGGGTCTTGATCTTGTCGCCCTTGGCGATGAACACGTTCTCCCCGGTGCCCTCGGCCACGAATCCGTGCATGTCCAGCATGATCGCTTCGTCGAAGCCGTCCTCGTTGGCTTCGTAGCGGGCGAGGATGCTGTTTACGTAGTGGCCGATGATCTTGGCTCGCTGCAGCGCGGCGTTGGGATGGTGCCGGGTGAAGCTGCTGGTCTTCACGCTCACACCGCTGCGCAAGCCCTCATCGCCCAGGTATGCGCCCCACTGCCAGGTGGCGATCACCACGTGCACCGGGTTGCTGCGGGCGCCCAGCCCCATCTCCCCCACCCCGAAGAAGACAAGCGGACGGATGTAGGCCTCGGTGAAGTCGTTGGCGGTCAGCGTCTCCAGGCATGCGCGCTTGATCTCCTTCTCGGTGAAGTCGATGTCCATGCAGAGCATCTTGAGGGAGTCGAACAGGCGTTCCAGGTGCTCGTCGAGACGCCAGACACCCGCGCTGCCATCGGGTTGGGTGTAGGACCGGATGCCCTCGAATGCGCCCATTCCATAGTGCAGGCTGTGGCACAGCACGTGGACCCGGGCCTCGTCGAAGGGCACGAGCTCACCGTCGAACCAGATGTATTTCGACTCGACTCCCATGTTCTCAGCCCCCTTCGATTGGGTTTCCTTCTCGATCGAGCTCTATGACTTCTACACCCACCGCCGACAGGTCGTCCCACACTGCCGCCCGATCTCCTACCACGACCCAGACGAGGTGATCTGGTGCCACGTGGCTTCGGAAGGCCTGATTGGCTGCTTCCACGGTGACCGAGCGGACCTGTGGCAGGTACTGCTCTGGCCAGTCGGCCGGTAGACCATAGCGCCAGATGGCGATCTGCTCCCCCAGGATCGGCGCGCTGGTCTCGTAGCCAGCCGGAAACGCGTTCACCTGCATGGAGGTGAAATAGGACAGCTCGTCGGGCGCAATCGGTCGCTCCCCGAGTGCGTCGAGGATCTCCTTCTTCAACTCCGCGAGCGCCGGACCGGTCACCTCGGTCTGTACCGAGGTGGAGCAACCCCAAACGCCCGGCCCGTCCCAGTTGCCGATGAAGCACCGGGCGCCGTAGGTGTAGCCCTTGTCCTCGCGGAGGTTGAGGTTCACCCGCGAGGTGAAGTGGCCTCCGAGGACCTCGTTCGCCATCAGGAGCGGGAAGTAGTCCTCGTCGTGGCGGGTCCCCACCGGGGTTGCGACGCGGAGCACGCTCTGGGCCGCGCCTGGCTTGTCGATGAAGTACAGGGTGCTCTCGTCGGGGGAAGACAGCTCGGCGCCGGGCGTGGCGACCTCGATGTCTTCGGGCTTCCAGCCGCCGATGCGCGCTTCGAGCAGCTCGGCGATCCGATCGGCTCCCACGGCGCCCCCCACGAAGACCATGGCGTTTTCCGGACCCACCCACTCTTGGTAGAAGGCCCGCATGTCCTCCGGGGTCATGGCGCCGTAGCTGTCCTCGGTGGCGTGCCGCCCTCGGTAGGTGTCACCGTACAGCACCCGGTACGAAGCCTTGTGGGCGACGGTGGCGGGGTCCTCGCGCGCCGCGATCACGTCGGCGATGCGCCGTCTCTGCAGGATGGTCCAGTCCTCCTCCGGGAAGGTGGGCGCGGTGAGGACCGTGGCGAGGAGATCGAGGGTGGGCTCCAGGTTGCGGACGAGGCCGGTGGCACGGATGGTGGCGAGGTCGACGTTGGCGCTGGTGTCCAGGGTGGAACCGAGACGCAGCAGCTTGCGGGAGATGTCCTCGGCGGACAGATCGCCCGCCCCCTCGTTCAGCATGTCGAAGGTGACCGAGGCCAGACCCTCCTCCCCCTCGGGGTCGAGATACCGGCCCACCCGGAACACCAGGCGCAGGTCGAAGATCGGCAGCTCTTCGT
>JAFDJI010000269.1 GCA_019307545.1 Deltaproteobacteria bacterium
CCGAGGAGGCCCAGCGCGACGGCGACCATCAGGGGGCTGGCAGTGATCTTCACGTTCCGCTCCGGTGGTTCGGGCTCCCTATGACATCGGAGCCGTTTGCCAAGGAGTGTGTGACCTTTTCCGACAAGGAGCGAAGCGTGGTGGCATCCGGTCAGTCGAACCACCCGTGCCAGTACCAACACCCCGACGCGGCACGTCGTCGGCCGTAATCCTCGAATATCCATCCCACCCTCTGCAAGAGCTGCACGACCCAGTAGGAGCGGTCGAACACCTGGCTCTCCGACCACCAGGTGCCGCGGAGCCGCTCGGGACCCTCGGACCTCGAGATGCGCTCCCAGCCATGCTCCAGGTGCACGCTTGTCGGGCGCCCATCGCACAGCCGCACCTCGATCGGCAGGGGACGAGGCAGCAGCATCGTCGGCCGCGGCCGGGGGACCCTCCGCTCGAAGGCCTCGATCGCGTCCACCGGGTCGATCCGCTGGCCGCTGCGAGCGCGCGGAGGGCGTGAGGACCGGCGCAGGGACCGGGGCCGGACCCGCCCTGGGTCGAGCGGCAGCGGACGCCAGGCCCGCTCCGGACACCACTCCTCCACCCGCTTCGGGGTGAGCAGCGCCTCCTCCCCCAGCGCGTCGATCAGACGTGCGAGCAGGTCCTCCAGCGGCTCCCGGACCTCGGTGCGGTCGACGAGGCCGAGTTGCCAGGTGGGCCGGGGGACGGCCCCTTCCACCTCGATCTGCAACTCCACCACCGGGGCGTCGAGGCGCAGGTCGTGCAGGCGGGCCCGGACCACCCGCTGCATCTGGTCGGGGTTCAGGGTCGGTCGTCCCACCCGGACCCGCAGGGTGCGCGCGGGCCCCCCCTCGAGGACGAAGTGGATCGCCAGGAGCACCGCGGCCTCGTCGCGCCGGAGCAGCCCCCCCGCGATCTGCCGCAGCAAACCGGGGAGGACGAAGAAGATCGGCTCCAGGTTGGTGGTGGGACCACCGAGGACCACGCTCGCGGTGATCGGCTCCACCTCGCGCCACCCGGGCGGCTCGGGCCCCTGGGCGAACAACCCCCTCGCCACCCGGTGCAGCACCACGCCATCCTCGCCGAACCGCCCCGCCACCGAAGCCGGGTCCAGCCGCGCCCACTGCCCCACCCGCTCGATGCCCAAGGTAGCGAGGGCGAGGGCGAGGTCCTTCGAGGGGCGCAGGGCGGCGATGGGCAGCGGCGCCAGCGCGCGGGCCGCCTGCCCGGGGGGAACGACGACGTCACCTGGACCCCACCCGGCCAGTGCTGTCGCCGCGAGCGGATCGTCGGCGACCGCACCCTGGGAGACGTGCCCCAGGTCCTCGAGCAGACCCCGTACCTGCGCCAGCAGGGATGCCTCGCCCCCAAACAGGCGTGCTGTGCCCTCGACGCCCAGGGCGAAGTCCTCTTCGAACAGGGGAAACACCCGGTCGGAGAACTGGGTGAGCACCTGCAGCAGCGCCTGGCGATCGAAGTCCTCCCCAGCGGCGGCGTACGCCTCGAGGAGCACGTCTGGCTGGCGAGCCCGGGCCTCGGTGGCAGTCATGTTTTCCCGCAACCCCGCCGCTCGTGCTGCCGGCGTGAGCGCGACCAGCCGGACTGCGCTCTTCTGCTCCGCGGTGAGCACCGCCACCTGGTCGGCGTCGTACCCGCAACGCTCCAAGCGGAACGCAGGCAGGTGCAGCACCAGGGTGCGGCTCACCGCCATGGGTCGTTGCGTTCCGTCCACGGGGGAAGGACCGCGGCACGTCCGGTGCGCCCCCCGCGATTGCGGACCACCACCACCTCGCCCCGGCCCACCGCGAGGCGCACCACGGCGGGGATGCCTCGTGAGGCGTGCTCGCCGATCACCAGGCAGGTGCCGCCTCCCGCCTCGGCGGCGTGCACCCAGCGCTGGCCGACGCGACCCAGTCGCACGGCCCCCGAGACCACCACCAGTGGGAAGCAGCCACATCGCAAAAGCTGTTCCGTCGCCCACACCGCGCGCTCGGTGTCGCTCTTCAGGGGCCGCCGCTCGGCGGGCGTGGCCTGGGTCGGTCGGACGACGAGGAGGCGCCGCAGCACCACCTCCAGGTCGCCCGCCGCCGGTGGGTACAGGGTGCAGTCGAGGTCGACCCACGCCACCAGCCTCCCCTCGGCAGTGAACCGCTCGATCAGGGCGAGGGCGAGGCGGGTGCGCCCGCTCCCCGGCGGACCGTGGATCTCCACCAGCCCGGGCTGGGGCAGGCCACCCACCAGGTCGTCGAACACCCCGATCCCGGTGGAGACGCGCTGGGTGTGAACCGGCGCCCCTTCCAACTCCCGAATCCGGTCCCGCAGGACCTCGAGCGACACGGCGGCCTGCTGGGCCATCGCGCTTCCCTCTCCCCGCGCGGCTTTCCCGCGCCCGGCCGCCCGCGACCCCCCAGCCGCGGCCCGACCCACCTCTCGTACACCTGAACACTAGTTCAGTATTCGAGAAGACGCAACCGTTCGGTGGTCAGAAACTGTCCGCAACGCTACATCAGCCCGCCATGGACCTCCTCCTCGCCACCCAAAACGTCCACAAGGCGATCGAGGTGCGGGCGATCCTCGCCGGCGCGGAGATCACCCTGCGCACCCTCGACGACTTCCCCGACCTGGGGGAACTACCCGAGACCGGCGACACCTTCGAGGCCAACGCCCTCCAGAAGGCCCGCACCGCCTGGGAGGCCACCGGTCTGCTCTCGGTGGCCGACGACTCCGGCCTCGAGGTGGACGCACTCGGCGGCGCCCCCGGGGTGTACTCGAAGCGGTTCTCCCCCGAAGGCATCGCCCAGACCAACAACCGGCTCCTCCTCGACAAGCTGCGCGACGTGTCCGACCGCACCGCCCGCTTCCGGTGCGTGATCGCCGTGGTCGGGCCGGGCTGGGAGCGCACTGCCGAGGGCCGCTGCGAGGGTCGTATCAGTCACGTCCCCCGCGGCGACAACGGGTTCGGCTACGACCCCCTGTTCCTCCCCGACGAAACGCCCGGCCGCACCATGGCCGAGTTGGACATGGACGAGAAGAACGCCATCAGCCACCGGGGACGTGCGTTCCGCCAGCTCCCCGGGCTCCTGCCTGCCGAATAGGGCGGGGCAAGGGGGCCCGCGACGACGGTGACTGCAGGTCCGAGCGCAGTGAGCGCAGCGAGCGCGCCCGGGCCGAAGGAGCCGGCATACGGGAGTGGGGCACCGCAGAACCGCCGTATTTGTAGTCGTGCGGCGAAGCTCAGCCCGCCGCATAGTCCTCCATGGCGGCAAGCAGCTCACCTACCCCATTGCGCACCGAGAAGAGCGCTTCCTCCAAGCAATCTCCCCCGCACACCACCACCCGATCCGCCCACTCGACCAACTGCGAAAAGTCCCAACCCACCACCGTTCGCGGGGTGAAGGCGAGCACCGGAACCCCTTCCCAGTCTCTTTCGTCCGAGAGGCGTTCCAGGAACGTGTTGGCTTCGTCGTCTGGCCTCCCGATGTCGACCACCACCACATCCGGCGGGTCGCCTCGCCAGCTTTCGAGCGCGTCCATCCCATCGGACACTGTCTGCACGCCCCACCCGTCCCGGTGAAACGCCTCCTCCAAGGCACCTGCCAGAACCTCCTCCGACGCCACCAGGAGGATCGAGCACCCCACGCGTCGGAGCCGATAGCGCCGCAGCAACGCCCCCAGCCCGACAAGGTCCGGTGGCCAGCGCAAGGCCTCCGCTACACCCGCCTCCTTGGCCGCCCCCGACAGCGCATCTGGCCCCACGAACGCCACGGGGAGTCGGTCTCCACCACGCCGCTCCTTGAGCGTGCCCACCACCTCCAACCCACTCGAATCCGCCAGCTCGTGACCGACCACCGCCAAGCTCGGCAGCGCCTCGCGGGCCCGTTCCAACCCCGCGGCACCGGAGCGGACCACGTCCACCCGAAACCCCGACGCCACACCGATGCCCCGGATGAGGTCGCCAAAACCCCGATCCTCGTGCATCACCAGCAGGTACGGCTCTGGCCGGGTCTCCTCCTCCGCCATTCCACGGAGATGGCCGCCTTCGAGGGTCAAGCGGGCATCCGCGGTCCGGCCTACGGTTCTCCCGCCCACCAAGACCGGTAGATACGTGGTGAACGTGCTCCCGACGCCCTCGGTGCTGTCCACCGCGATGCGTCCGCCCATCAGCTCCACGAGCCGCTTGCTGATCGCGAGCCCGAGCCCGGACCCCCCGTACTGTTGCTGCACGCCCCTGGCCTGCGAGAACTCCCGAAACAGCCGCGAGAGCTGCTCTGGGGGCATCCCGATCCCGGTGTCCTCCACGTGGAAAAGCAGGTACCCCTCCGCCTCCCCTTGGCCCGCCTCGAGCCGCAGGGAGATCTTGCCGTTCTCCGTGAATTTGCAGGCGTTGCTCAAGAGGTTGAGGAGGATCTGGCGAACCCGGAGCGCGTCGGCGCGTACCGCGAGCGGCTCGGGGGGCACGGTGAAGGACAGGCTGTTTCCATTGCCGGTCGCCAAGGGCCGGACAGTCTCGATCACTTCCTCGATCAGCTTCCCGACCGAGAGGGCCTCGATGGTGACCGGCAGGCTGTTCGACTGGATACGAGCCAGGTCGAGCGCGGTGTTCATCAGCTCGAGCAGGTGGCGGCTGGCCCCCACCACCTTCTTCACGTCCTCCGCCAGCGCCGTGCGCCCCTCCTCCTCCAACTCCTCCAGGACCATCTCGCTGTAGCCCATGATGGCGTTGAGGGGTGTGCGCAGCTCGTGGGCGAAACGCGCCACCACGACCATGTGCTTCGACTCCCGGTCCACCGTGGTCGCATCCCCTACCGGACCCTCCAGGTCGAACTCCAGGGTGGGCTCCTCGGAGAGCGGCCTCGGCGTCGGGGTCTCCAGGGTGGGCACGTCCAGGAGCCGCTGCTGCAGGTACCACACGGTGTGGTGGAGCCGCTCGTTGAGGCCCAGGATCCACCCGAGCCAACCGAGGTACAGCGGGGTGACGTCCACGAACCAGAACAGCGGGTTCTCGCGGTGCGCGAGCAGAATCGACTGCCCGGTCCAACCGCGATCACCAAGCTCCACCGCGAACACCCAGGCCGTGATCACCACGATCATGCCCAGCCAAGCCCCCAGGAATGCGTACAACCACGGCGGCCTCGGGCGCGGGGCAGGTAGGCCGCTCCAAGACTCGCTCATCGACAGCACTCCGGAAGGGGACGGCCGCATTCTCCCATGTTGCGCGCCCGGAACCGAACAGGCCGCCCAACGAGCAAGGAATCTGCACGGCGCCCGTCCCGTCTCCGGGGCCCGGAACCACTCACTTCTTCACAATCCACCTCAAAGGTGGTATTGACATGTAAAGGAGTGGCCGATGCACCTGGACGAGCAGGAGCTACTGCTGCTGGCGCGGTTCTTCGCCAAGCGTTTCCCCGATCCGGTGGACCGCGCCCCCATCCTCGCGCGTGCGGGACTTCCGGACGAGGGCCTCGACACACCCACAGCGGCATGGGAACAGATCCTCCGAACGGCCCAGGATGAGAACACGCTCCAGCACCTCGGTCGGGCGGTGCGGATCGACGACCCCGACGACGAGAACCTGCGCGAAGTGCGCCGCCTCCTCATGGGAGAACGGACGAGGGCGTGGCGGCCCTACGCAGTGTTGGGTGCCGCGGGGGCAGCGGGGCTGCTATTCGCGGCCGGGGCGGCCTGGGGGCTCGCGACCACCCTCGGCGACGAAGACCCAGCCGACACGCCAGAACAAGCCCTGGT
>JAFDJI010000270.1 GCA_019307545.1 Deltaproteobacteria bacterium
GTCTCGCGGAGCAGGGGCAGCGTCGGGCTCGGAAAGAGCACGTGCTGGAGGAAGAGCGGAGGTAGACGCAGGGCCTTGTGGGTCCAGGAGCGCGACATCACCGGGAGGAAATAGTTGCCCGGCTCGTTGTACAGGTCCCAGAGGACGACCCGCGAATCGTCGGCGAAGTGGCCGAGGACGCCCTTCACGTAGGCCTCGAGGCGCCCCCAGCGCGTGCGGTCGCGGACGATCCGGGTGCCCGGAGACTGGGCCCAGCGGGAGTTGTGGACCCCCGGGACCGGCTCGGGCTGCTGGCCGGACGTCGGGTCGGGGAACCAGCAGTCGTCGAAGAGGACGGGCATCGTCTGGAGGCCATGCCGGTCGGCGATGCCGAAAAAGCGGTCGATCCGGTCCCGGAAGCCCACAGCGTCGTCCTTCCAGGTGAGATCGTGCAGGAAGACGCGAACGATGTTGAACCCGAGGTCCGCGGCCCACCCCAACTCCCGGTCGAGGGTGTCCGGGTCGAAGGTCTCCCCCTGCCACATCTCCAACTGGTTGACGGCGGTGCTCGGGGTGAAATTGCACCCGACCAACCAGGGCTGGGCGTCGTACCAGTCGTCGGCTCGTTCGGCGGTCCAGCGTTCTCCGCTGATGAAGTGGATCGCCGCTAGGCCTCCCGGGCCGGCGCGGGCTGCCCGGGGGTCGGGCACGTTCCCACGTGGGTACTCGAGACGTCCTCGCCCGAGCCCCTCCTCGTCGCGCTCCATGCCCGCGACCAGATAGGGTCCTTGCCCAATGGGAGGCCGGGACCATGCGAGTCCACCACCTGTGTGTCGCCACCATGTGCCCGCTAGCGGGACGCCTGGTGAACACCCACGGGCGGCTGGTGTGCCATGCATTGCTGCTCGAGCTTGACGCGGGTCTTGTCCTTGTCGCGACCGGCCTCGGCGAAGCCGCCCTCGCGGACCCCACCCGCCTCGGGCCCACCCGTTGGGTCTCGGGCTTCGATCTCGACCCCGATGGGACCGCCCTGTCACGCATCCGGGCTCTGGGACTCGACCCCGCCGACGTGCGCCACGTGGTGCTCACCCACTTGGACCCGGACCACGCCGGGGGCCTGTCCGACTTCCCCGAGGCCGCGGTCCACGTACACACCCTCGAGTTGGAAATGGCTCGCCGCCGCGCCGGACCACACCGGGTGCGCTACCGCCCCGCCCAGTGGGCGCACGGACCCAAGTGGCAGCCCAGCGAACCGAGCGGAGAGTCCTGGCTGGGGTTCGAAGCCGTGCGCGACCTGCCGGGGCTGCCTCCGGAGGTGCTGTTGGTACCGCTGTTCGGGCATTCGCCAGGCCACTGCGGGGTGGCCGTGGACTGCGGCGACCGGTGGCTCCTGCACTGCGGCGACGCCTACTTCCACGCCGGCGAGATGGACCGTGACACCCCGCGAAGCTCAATCGGACTCTCGATCTTCCAGCGCTTGGCATGCGACGACCACCGCGCCCGGCTCCACAATCGGGACCGCCTGCGGGCCTTGAAGCGTGACCAGGGAGATCACG
The DNA here is from genome assembly GCA_019307545.1 of Deltaproteobacteria bacterium. Classification (GTDB taxonomy): domain Bacteria; phylum Myxococcota_A; class UBA796; order UBA796; genus JAFDJI01. The sequence goes on from JAFDJI010000270.1 coordinate 1,536, forward strand.
TCGAGGTCTTCTGCGCGCACGATCCGGACGAGCTCGATCGATATGGATGAGGATGACCCACGTGGGTCGATCCGCGTCGGTGGGACCGAACAACAGAGCCGCGCCGCCCCGCGTGCCAACCGGACTGCGGACCAGCGCTCGCTCGGCCGTCAGTGCGTCACGGCGCCGCGCACCCTGCGTCCGCCCACCACGCCGCGTCGACGCCACGGCGAATCCCATGGCGAAACCGCGTCTCAGCTTTACATTGGACCCGAGCGCAGCCTGTCGCCTCGCTCGCGACCACGTGGAGGCCCATGGAACCACCGCGGAGCCTGAATTCGACGACGTGGAAGCCCTCGTACTGGCGCGCCCAGCCACGCGTTGGCCCCGAGCCTTCCTGGCGAATGGGTTCGGAGCGGTCAGCAGCGCCGCGCCTGATCTGTCCGGTGCCAACTGGCTTCAGCAGGGCGCCGTTCCTGGCGGTCTTCCTCGCCACCCTGCTGGCGACGGCATGCCGTGAACCCGATCTGCAAACCACGGTGCTCCAAACCTATAGCGAATACGCTGCTTACTCGCCTTTATACCTACATTATCCGCTGGACGGCACCCTCTTCCCCCCGGACATCGTCGCCCCGACCTTTCGCTGGGAAGACCCGGAAGCCGTCGACACCTGGGTCGTGGTCCTCGACCTCCAAGAGCCCCCCGAGCGCCTGGGCTTCCACACCCAACAGCCGACGTGGACACCCCCCGACCCGGTCTGGGAATCGTTCAAGCTGCGATCGGTGAAACAGCCGGCACGTGTCGCGGTCGTGGGCGTCAACAGCGCCGATCCGACGGCCATCCTCTCGGGGAACGCGATCTCGATCGGCACCTCGGAGGACGAGGTGGGAGCGCCCCTGTTCTACCGGGACGTGGCCATCCCCTTCGTGGAGGCCGTCAAGGACCCCTCGGTGATCCGCTGGCGGTTCGGAGAGATCTCCTCCAAGGAGCAGCCGGCAGTCGTCTTGGACGAGCTACCCATCTGCGGCAACTGCCATTCCTTCTCCGTCGACGGGAAGGTCCTGGGAATGGACGTGGACTTCGCGAACGACAAGGGCTCCTATGCCGTGGTCGACGTCGAAGAGGAGATGGTCCTCGACCGAAGCCGGATCCTGACCTGGAGCGACTACGAGGGGGAGACCGCCGACCCCACCTTCGGCCTGCTGTCCCAAATCTCCCCGGACGGCCGGTACGTGGTGAGCACCGTCGAGGACCGCTCCGTGTTCGTGGTCGCGCCCGGGCTCGCGTTCTCCCAGCTCTTCTTCCCCATCCAGGGCATCCTGGCCGTCTACTCCAGACAGACCGGCGAGATCCGAGCCCTACCCGGCGCGGACGATCCGGAGTTCGTCCAGAGCAACCCCACGTGGAGCCCCGACGGGGAGTACATCGTCTTCGCGAGGGCCGAGGCGTACCGCCTGGAGAACCTGCGCCGGCCGGAGGTGGCGCTGCTGACCCCGGAAGAAGCACACGAGTTCACCGAGGAGGGCAAGACCTTCCAATACGACCTGTACCGGATCCCCTTCAACGAGGGCCGGGGTGGGGTGCCCGAGCCACTGGCGGGGGCCTTCGACAACGGCATGAGCAACTATTTCCCGAAGTACTCCCCGGACGGGAAGTGGATCGTGTTCTGCAAGGCGAAGAGCTACATGCTGCTCCAGCCGGACAGCGAGTTGTACATCGTTCCGGCTGGGGGGGGCGAGGCCCGACGGCTCGAGGCGAACACCCGGCTGATGAACTCCTGGCACAGCTGGTCCCCCAACAGCCGGTGGCTGGTGTTCTCCTCGAAGGCCAACACGCCGTATACCCAGCTCTTCCTCACCCACATCGACGAAGCGGGGCAGAGCAGCCCGCCGGTACTGCTCGAGCACTTCGTCGCTTCTGACCGGGCCGCGAACATCCCGGAGTTCGTGAACACGGACGGAGACGCCATCCGGCGGATCCGGGAGCAGTTCGTGGACGACGTCTCGCACGTGCGGACCGCCTACGCCAACCTCGTGGTGGGCGACACCGAGGGGGCCATCCGCGGGTACCGCAAGGCGCTGGAGCTCAATCCGGAGAACACCCCGGCCCACGTCAACCTGGGAACACTTCTCTTCCTGCGGGGGGAGCACGAGGAGGCCGAGCACCACCTCTCCGAGGCCCTCCGTCTCGACCCCGCGAACGTGGAGGCACGGGTCAACCTGGGCGCGCTCCTCTTCGAGCGGGGTCGGATCGGCGAGGCGGAAACCCTGCTGCGCGAGGCCCTGGAAATCGCCCCAAACGACGCCATGGCGCATCGCAACCTGGGTCACCTCGTGCTCACCCAGCGAAGGTTCGACGACGCGGTGGTGCACTACGCCAGGGCCGTCGAACTCGAACCGGACGATCCGGACACGCTCCGCAGCCTGGCGTGGGTGCTCTCGACCGCCCCCGAATCCGGGCTGCGTGACGGCGCCAGGGCCCTCGAGCTTGCCAAGCGCGCATGCGAGCTCACCCACCACCGGGCGGCCCCCCCCCTCGATACCCTGGCGGCAGCCCATGCCGAGTCCGGCGAGTTCGAAGAGGCTACTTCCGTGGCGGTGAGAGCGATGTTCATGGCCCGGGCTTCGGGAGACCACGACCTGGCACGGCAGATCGAGGGGCGGCTCCTCCTGTACGAGAAGGCGCGACCCTACCGCCTCGACCGCGGCCCCTGAGGCGTCACCGGGACGGCAGGCCGCTCGGAGCCTGCGCCCATGGCGTCAGGTGTCCTCCGGCGTCTCCTCGGCGTCGAGGTGGAACCGCTCGTCGGCAACTGTTCGCAATGGCGCACCGCGACGCGCCGCCTCCAACCGGGTTTCCAGCCAGCCGCAGGTCACCTCCCCACGCGGATCGAGCGCGGGGACGTAGGGCTTGATGTCCAAGAGCGGGGTGCCGTCGAGCATGTCGACCCCCGCCACGCGCAGCGTGTGTCCCTCGACCGCCACCAGCTTCACCACGGTCAAACCGATGGGGTTGGGCCGCCTCGGGGCCCGGGTGGCGAACACCCCCCGCAGCACGTCGTCCAAGTAGGGGGTGACCCGGAGCGCGTACCCGCGTGACCGGTGAAAGGCGAACAGCAGGATGACGTGGCTGAAGCCCTCCAGGTCGGAGAGCCCGTCGGCATACTCGGCCGCGACCTCCACGGTTCCCTCCGCATCCCCCGAGAACGCACCCTGGATGGGGGTGCCCTCGGCGCCCTCGAAGGGCGTGTGGATGACGCCGATCGGGCGAACGACGAACTCGTTCTCATGGCTCGACATCCGCCTCCGTCCTCCTCCTGGCCAGATTCGGGCCGAAACGCTTCATGTGATGCCAGAGGAATCGCCAGCCTCGACTTCAGCCATCGCGAGCATAGCCGCGCAGCGGCGTTCTCGCCTTGGAAGGCTCTGGTAGTCGCTCCTATCTCGGCCGGAACCGGACACTCGCCATCAGGCCTTCTCATCGGGGGTTTCGGCCGCTGCGGGGGGCACGTTCACGCGCGAGCGCAGGTCCGCAATCTCCTCCACGAGCTTCGTCAGCATGCCGAGAATGCCGATGGGCGCATCCCAGTCACGGCGCCCACCACCTCTGCCACCCCGCCCGCCGCCTCGTCCTCTGCCGCGTCCACGACCGCGTCCTCGACCGGAACCCACGTCGCCAGCCCCTGCCGGCGCACAGTTTCCATCTCCCCAACCACTGCCTGGGCCTTCGCCCATCGGTCCCTTTCCATCAAACCTTGGCATCTCGTCCTCCTGTTCGAGTCCATCGAACGGCTTCCGCTCCGTGGAACAGCAATCCACGTGCCAAGGGCTCCACACCGCCGACAAAACCCTTTCACACCCTGCTCTTGGCGTTCCCGGGCGCGTTCCGGAAAAGGAAACGACTGCACCAATTCGTTCCATTCCAGTTGCGCACTGAAACGATCGTTTCATTCAGTGCAGGGCATCCGCATCGCTACCGCTCGTCGCGCTCAGCAGCCGCCGCCCTTCTTGGTCACGCGCTCCAGCTTCACCGCGGCTGGCGGCGGAGGCGGAGCAGTCGTCTCCGTGCCGGTCACCCAGCCATGCACTGCCGATCGGAGCCTGAAGTCGGCCACATCCGCAACCGTGGCCTCGGCGGGGAGCGCAGGTGCCTGTACGAACCGCTCGGAGAAGGCGTCGTAGCCGCCCCGCAGGACCAGGACCTCCCCCTGGAAGGCGAGGGCGGGTTCGGGGACCTCCGATACCTCTCCTTCGCCATACAGGACGAGCCTCCGCGTCGGGGGCAGGGTCTTCATGAAGGCGCCGTCCGGATCCTCGGCCGATCGGCACAGGGCCCCGGGGATCCGCGCCTCCTGGCAGGCGGAGGGCGACCGGAGATCGACGACCCAAAGGGTGTCGGGACGCTCGATGAGGGTGTGGGTCAGCTCTTCGAGATCGAGTTGGGCGACCTCGCGCCCAGCCTCTTCGGGCACCACGACCTTCGGCAGGGCGAGGGTGCCCAGGCCGAGGGCGGCTGCGACGGCGAGACCGACGAACACCCGGTTTCGGGTGCGGGGTACCGAAGGCGGCGCCTCGATCCCCGCGCGCTGCGAGAAGAACCGCTCGACCCACTCCCCGAAGAAGAATGCCCCCACCGCCATCCCAAACACCGCCAAGGCGAGCACCGCCTGGGGAACACCCAGCAATTCGGGGAAACGCAGCACCC
>JAFDJI010000984.1 GCA_019307545.1 Deltaproteobacteria bacterium
GGCCTCCCGGAGGACCGCGGTGGACAGGGTGACCGGGATCTCGTTCATCTCCCGGTCGAGGATGGTGGCGCGCACGTCTCGAAGGGGCTTGCCCGAGGCGACGGTTCGACGGAGCGCGCACTGCTCCTGGCAGATGTCGGCACGAAACACGTCGTGGCAGTGCATTCCCAAGACCTGCTCCCGGGACCAGCCGGTGAGGGCTTCGGCGGCCTGGTTCAGGGAGGTGATGCGGAAATCGTGGTCGACGGTGAACACACCCTCCCCGATGCTGTCGAGGATGAGGGGCGTGAGCCGATCGTGGTCTGGTGCCATGACGTTCCATACGCTAACCGGCCGAGGTGGCGAAGGTGACCTGCTGATGCGCCCGATCACCTGCACACTGCGCTCGGCACAGGCCTCCTCGATGGTCCGCGAGGTGGGCGAACGCCGCCACCAGGGTGGTCTTCCCGGTCCCACCCTTGCCGCTGGCGAACGCGATCCTCATCAAACCCTCGAACCCGGCTGACCCAGCAGGTCGTTGGCCCGAAGCGCGGCGAGGGCCTCTCCGGCGGTCCTCGCCTCGTTGGCGAGCCACATACGGATACCGAGCGCCTCCAGCGCCGAGGCAGCCTTGGGACCGAACCGCCCCGACACCACGTCGGTGACGCCCTGCTGGGCCAGGGTCGAGGCGGCACCGGTGCCGGCGCCGTGCGCCGCCTCTCCGGAGTCGTTTCCTACCCGTGTCGGGGTAGAACCCTCGAGGTCGGTGAGCACGAACGCCTCGGCACGGCCGAAGCGAGGGTCGATCGGGGCGTCGAGCACCCCGAGATGGTCACAGCGATCTTCCTCTCCATTGGGTCCTTCCTCACGCGGGGTGTGAGCCCTTCCCGCAGCTCTCGGGGTGGTCGTGGGCACAGGGAACGATGCCGCTGAGCGTTCCGTCCAGGTAGGCGCGGAGCACCTCACCCACCGTCCCACTGGCTCCGGTGGCGACGTCGATTCCATGGGAGTGGAACAGGGAGACGGCCCGTGGGCCCATTCCCCCGGAAAGAACGATGTCCGCCCCGAGGTCGTGGACAAAGGAGGGGACCTCGCCCGGGCGATGTCGCTTGAAGTGGGGGTTCTCCACCACCTCGACCTCGAGGACCTCACCACCATCCACACGCACCAGGGTGAAATGGGGACAACGCCCGAAGTGGGCGTTCACCAACGCATCGAGGCCGCGATCATCGTCGCTCGAGATCGCAATGGTCTTCTTGTCCGTCATCTTGACTCCTCCCGATCGAGACGGGCTCGAAGCTCGTCGAGCAGGACCTTCAGGGTGTCGACCGTGGGCGCATCGGGATTTCTGGGCTTGGGGACGCTTCGTCCGAGGCCCTGCCTCCGCCCGTGCCGCCACCGGTGTCCTTTTCCCAATCCACGACCGGGGCCACCCCCCTTGTCGCGGTCCACGTCCTTCACAGGGCCACAACGGCCCCTGGTGCGCCCGGTGCGAGGTCCTTCGCCCCAAGGTCCCTTCTGATCATAATCAGGCATCTCTTCCTCCTCGTCGAGTCGTGTCTCGTCCGCGACCCCGTCGGTGACCGCGTCGCCTGCCAGGGCCCTGGCGGGCCGGCGGCTGTGGTGTGCCGCCCATGGAGAGCGTCTTCAATGCCGCCTCGGCGCTTCCCCAAAGACCCCAGGTGACCCGGATGCCCATGGCCGACGACATGGGGAGGAACCGGCGGTTGAAGCCGCCACACACCGGCCACACCACACCGAGGTCTGCCAGCAGGGAAAGCCGCTTCGGCAGTCCCACAGAGCTCACCCCCACCACCTGGCGAGCGGTCACCGCACCCTCTTCCAGATCCGCCACGAGAACGTGATCCGCAGAGCAGAAACGAGGTGCGATGTCCTCACCGATGAGGGGTAGGGCGACCCGCATGGTGCCTCCGCATCCGCCCAGTGCAACCAACGGGCCAAGGAGGCGCCTGCCATTTCGATCCGCATTGGAGCGCCGTTTTTCGCCGCATCCATTCAGACGCAACGTGAAACGTTTGCAACTAACGTTTCACGTTGTGAAACATTGAACCATAACGTTTCAGTGGAACGGCCGAGGTCCGCGGCGAACGCGATACTCACTGGACAAGGTGGGCGACGGTGCGGGTCGTGGCGTGATACCAGGGGACGTGCCAAGGGCTCAGTGCCGAAGGGGTCGAGCATGAGCGAGCTTCGATGCGCCCGGTGCGGGCACCAGGCCTGCCGGCAGGATGCAGAGGTGGCGGACTACCCTCGCTTCTGTCCCATGATCGATTCAGTTTTCGAGGAGGCACTGGGTGAGGCGCGGCCCACATACCAGGAGTTGGAGACGCGCACCATTGCAGCGGCTGCGGCACGAACCGAGGCGGCTGGCTATTGCCGCGACACCCGGGTCGAAGAGATCCTGAGCTTCGCCGAGCGCCTCGGCGCCAAACACGTGGGTGTCGCGTTCTGCGTGGGCCTGGTCACCGAGGCCCGCCTGTTCCAGGACATCCTCGAGAGGCACGGCTTCCTGGTCTCGAGCGTCTGCTGCAAGGTGGGCGCCATGCCCAAGGAGGAGTTGGGGCTCGGCGATCACGAAGAGATCCGCCAGGGTCAGCCCGAGAACTCCTGCAACCCGGTGGGCCAGGCGAAGCTTCTGGAGGCCGCGGGCACGGATCTCAACATCATGATCGGCCTTTGCGTGGGTCACGACACGC
>JAFDJI010000271.1 GCA_019307545.1 Deltaproteobacteria bacterium
CCATCCACTTCAGGTCGCAGCCCTCCAGGTACTCCATAATGATGGCGCACTTGCCGTCGATGGAGGTCAGGTCCTCGACCTTCACGATGTTCTGGTGGCGGATCAGGCCGAGCAGGCGAGCCTCGTCCCGGGTGCGCATGACGATCTCGTCATGGCTGGACCACTTCGCGTGCAGGAGCTTGCAGGCGACGATTCGGGAGAAACCATCCGCGGACAGCTGCTCGGCAAGGTACACCTTTCCGAACCCGCCTTCCGCGATCTCCTTGATAAACCGGAAGCGCCGACGAGCGACACTCATCCCGCCGACCCCCAAGAGGAACGTGACGGGCGGACTATAACAGGATCGCGGCCAGAACGGCTGCGCCCTCGCCACCGCCTTGGATTCGCGAGGTCAACACTCCCTATCCGCAGATCCCACCATCGCCGTTGGCAATCTCGGTGAGGACGTGCATCAAAGCGAAGTACTCGACGAGGTTCTTCTTCACTTCGGGGTACTTGGACAGCACCCGGTCCATGCTCCATCGCGCCCCCAGTCCCTGGCCCCAGGGCGCCTTTCCCTCGATCACCGAGCTCTCCATTCCGAGCATGATCGCGGACACCCCCATCGCCGTCGACGCCTCTCGCGGCGGGTTGGCCAACTCCACCTCGTTGTAGATGTCCTGAACGATGCCGGGGTCGTACCACTCACGCACCTCGAAGTAGGTGACTCGGTCGTAGGGGATGACGATGCGCTTCCCCTCGCTCTCTTCTACCAAGAAGGCCATCGCGGCGTAGCGCTGGGGCATCCCACCCGCACACAGGGTGATGCCCACCTCTTCCGCATGCTCCTTGAGGAGCTCCTTGAACCGGTCCTTGCGGGTGGCGATGCGGCGCGCCTGGTCCACAGTGGCCTCTGCGAGATCGTCGGGCATCCCGAAGGCCTTGAAGTTGCCCAGGCGAGTGCCCGCCGTGAACGGGATGAGCGCCAGCTTGTCCTTCACCTCGTCCACGACCTCGGCCACGCCCTCGGGGCTGGCGACCTCCTCGAAGAACATCAGGGCCGAGTTCACGACGATGACGCCAAGGAAGAGGGCGGTGATGATCCACGGGCGCCAGTTCATGTCACCTCCTACTTCGACTTCCTGTGCTTCTTGACCTCGTCGGCAGTCGGGATGTTGAGCTGTTTACAGTAGCCGTCGCCCCGCGTGTACTGCTTGTAGTCCTTGAACACCTTGTACTCATCGCCGTAGTTCTGGCCATAGTAGCACGCAGCCAGGAAGTGCTCGGCGACGATGGTGTACGGGTAGTGCTGGGTCTCCGGGGGCATGAAGGAACCCATCCAGCTGTGCTCGTGCGGGGTGGGGGTGGTGATGTTCTGCCCGTAGAACCACGCCCACTGCTCCTCGTCCTTGCCCTTCTTCCACCGGAGGTAGGCAGGCCGAAGGTTGGAGCGCTTGGCCGGCCCGAAACGGGAGTCGTCATAGCCGGCGTTATGCGACGCAATCGTGATCTGCACCGCGGCACCGGAGCGCTTGATGTCGCGATCCTCCCACGCCTCACCGAGCGAATAGGCCGCCGCCGCGGTGCTCTTGTCCAGATCGGAGCGTTGATCGATCCGGCAGCTCTTGATGCGGCACTTGTGCTTGAGGGGAACATCGTTCTTGTCGATGTACACCGCGTTCTTCATCACCCCCGGCACCGGGCTGGGCCTGTTCGGGGACCAAGTGACGTCCGCGTCCTTGAACTTGCAGTCCTTGACCTTGAAGCCGAAGCCGGCGTCGCGGTCGATCCGCCACGCGACCTCGGGCATGAACTGCCAATACCCCTTGGCACAGGCGTGGGACTGCCTGGTCCCGTCGTAGCGACTCTCCAGGTAGGGAATGCCCGCGAACACGTCGGGCAGCCCCGCCTCCCGCATCATGTCCAACACGGTGGCGTAGTCCTCGCGGACCACGTCCAGCCGCTTGAACACGCTCCACGACTTGAGGTGGGTCTGCACCGAAGCGGCGACGTAGTCGTAGAACTCCTGATCCCAGTTCTCGGGATCGGCGAGCCTGCGCGCGCCACCAACCTCGATGTTCGGGTTCATGACGAAGTCGTTGAAGGGCTGTTTCATACCCTCCAGCAGCTTCGGGTTGATCTGGTCCTTGGAGATGTCCGCGAACTCGTAGAAGGCCTCGCCCTCCTCCACCGGGCCCAGCTTCTCGATGTCGATCGACGAGATGAACACCGCCGCCAGCGGCACGGCGACGAATACCGCCGTCATCATCACCATGCACCCGATGAACCAGGGGGGCACGCTGCTGGATCGGATGCGCTTCGACTTGCGCACGTCGAAAGCGGCCGGGGGCGCCCCGAACCCCGCGGCGCCGCCAGCCCCGGTGGTGGACACGCCCGTCGCCTCCGACGAGAGGTCCCCACCAGTCCACACGCCCAGTTTCCGACACTCGACGAACTCCAGCGTCGCCCCGCGTCCGACCGGCCCCAGGTGGACCGCGCACCCCTCGGAGAGGTACTCCGGCCCGCCCATCGGGTCGATCTCCTTCCATTCCACGTTGGCGTGCGGCGCCATGCGCACCTGGTTGGTGCCGAGCGGCGCGATGGCAGCGGTGCCCCCCTCATAGGCGGTGATGGTGGCATGACGCGCGTCCAGACCACGGTACCCGGAGAGCTGGAAGCCCCCGGGGCCCGGACTGGCCCCGATCCGCACCACCGGACCACGGAAGACCTGCTCGCCCATCCCGGCGAGCGGGCCATCGAGCACCTCGACGACAACGTCCCAACGTTCCATTAGCTCTTCACCACCAGCGAGAAGCCCCTATCGGGCTCGAAGTCTTCCAGGATCTGCAGTGGGTCCAACGGCTCATCGTCCACGAAGACCGCCCAGTCCTCGTCCGGAAGATCGAAGATCTCCTGCATATGTTGCACGAGAGACTGCGAGGGAACCGCTGTTCCCACCGGCGCCTGGAAGCGGGCGGGGGGGTCCACACCTTCCACCTCAATGCTCATCGGCATCACCCTGTTGGGCACAAAGGCGAGGATCACCTCTTTGTCCGGATCGAGCACGTCCACGGTCTCGTGTCCCGGGAACCACTCGTCGTCCTGCTCCAGCCGGTACCACCCCCTGAGGTTCCCCGACAAGTCGGTGGGGATGGCCAAGTACGCCTGGATGAGCCGATCCGCCGCCTCTGCGACCGTATCGCCGAGCCGTATCTTGGCCTTCCTGGAGTTGCCGCCAACCACCACCTCGAAGGTGGCCTTCTCGTCCACATCCCGATCGCCACTGGAGGTACGGGTGGATTTCCTCGCACCTGAAGCCGAGGGGGCGGCTGCCGCAGGAGCGCGCCCCTCTACCTTCCTCTCGGGCCGCGGCGCGCTGGGCTCCGACGGCTTCGAGCCGCTCGTCCGCACCCCGGTGCTGCTGCGCAACCGCGCGAGGAGCGCTGCCGCACCGCCCGAACTCTTCGCATCCTCATCACCGGCAGGCATTTCGGTTTTCTCCTCAGGCTTGTCCTCGTCCCGACCTCGTCGAACGCGACTGGTTCGCTCCCCGCCAGACCGCGCCATCCGCTCTCCGGAATCGCGCATCCGCTTCTTCAGGGACTCCCGAAGTGCCCCCTTGGCCGACCCGGAGGTGGCCTCGTCTTCGTCCTCGCCCCTTCTACCGGAGTCCTTGCTGCTGCGGAGCCGCTGCCGCAGATCACCCGAACGACTGCTGCGCCGGATCTCGCGACTCCGTTCCCGTGGTGGGGTCCTGCTGGCCGATCTTGCCGCCCGGCCGCCACTGCGGTCCTTCTTTCCCCGATCCGCAGAAGATCGCCGTGTGGGCCGCGTTGCCTTTCCCCACCGCTGTGGCTGTTCCGGCTCTTCCTCCGGCTCTGGCTCTTCGTTGGGTCGCGTGAACCTCGGGGGGGCCAGTGGGGCCTCCTCGTCCTCGTCGTCAAACTCCGCCGCCAACCGGGCCAGCTCATCCTTGGTGAGCGCCGCCGTCCGCCCACCGATGAGGGCCTTCCCCTTCTGGGCGGCCATCTTCACCCGCTTCATCACCTCGGCCAGGCTGGGACCCTCGGCGTCGAGAGACCCCAGCAGGTCGTGCATCACGAAGGTGAATTCGGTCGCGTTCGTGTATCGGGCGTCCGGGTCGTACTTGATGGCACGGCCGAGCGCGTCGCGCACGGCTTCCGGGATCTGGTTGCGCCACTTGTGCAGACGGTAGGCGCCCTCGGCGCGCGTAGCCTGCTGCCGGATATCATTCACCAGGCCGTCATATACCGGCTTGCCGACCATGACCTCGAGCGCGATGAGGGCGAGGGAGAACAGGTCGGAGCTCAGATCCTCACCCTCGTCCTCCAACCGCTCCGGTGGCGCGTAGCGGAAGGAGTCCTCCTTGGGCAGGAGGGTCTCGTCCTCCAGGAAGTCCATGATCTCGACTTGTGGAAAGCCATATCCGATGATCAGCACCTGGCCGTCGGACCTGACCATGACGCGCCACGAACAGCTCGTACCTGGCTGCCGACTCCTCGGCCTCGATCAGGATCTGGGATGCGACGTAGGCGATCTCCAGACCGGCGCGGATCCCACAAGCCTCACCGAGGTCGTTGTAGACACGCACCACCTCTGCGACAGACCACACAGTGCCCGTCGGGTAGACGTAGGCGCCCTCGGCGTCGTCTCTCGCCACCAACTCGACCAGCCCGGTGATCCCGGGCTTCTCCATGAACTTGCCAAACTCCTTCAAATCGCCGAGCAGGGTTGGGTGCTCCACGAACTCGTCTGGGTACACAATCGCCGTGTGTTTCAGGCCCTTGTCTGACTCCACTTCGACGAGGTCCGCAGACGGGCCGCTGATTCGCCGCCCGGTCGGCGTCATCCCCACGATGGAATCCATCCAGCCCCCTGGTGTCGTGGCTGCGGTTTGACGGGCTATACCGTATCAAAGGCGTGGGCAGGAGTTCACCCCGCCAGTACCATCCTCCCCGGAGGCCTCCGTGTCAGGCCGATACGACCAAAAGAAACGGCCAGGCGACCTCGAGCAGAAGGGTCAAGAACCCGAGCAGGAACAGGAGCAGGAGAGCGCCGAGGTCGAAACCAAGGAGCCCGAGCACGCCCGAATGCAACAGCAGATGGGCAACCAGGCGATGATCAGTTTGCTGACCGGGCAGGGATTGGACGGGGCCGGCGGAGGCGTGGAGATCGAGCACTCGGCGCGCAAGCGGGAGGAGCCGAAGAAGGAGGGACCACAGCATGGTGGCGACGACGATCCAGATGGCCCGCTGACCGTTTTCGACCTCACCCAGTCCTGGAACCCCGGGATCCGCCGCTCCAAGGATCGCCCTGCGTTCATCGAGCCCATGCCCGACGACGAGTTGCCGCCCGAGGATCCCGAGTTCCTGGAAAGGGTGATGGAGCACCCGGACCCATTTCCGGCACCACTGGCCTCCTCCAGGGTCCTCGATGCGTTGCTGCAGCCCTCACCGGATGTCGTCCGGGTCTCACTCACCGACTGGGCTCGCGGTGCCGGCTCGTGGGCACGGGGCTCCCTCACCTGGCTGATGCTCGGCCAGCTTGTCGCACCCCCAGCGCCGGTCCTCCAGGATCCACACGGGCGGGTGTTGTTGTCCCGTTCGCGGTGCGGCACGATCGCGAGCTGTCTGCTACTCGCCTCACCCACCCTGGAGCGAGACCCCTCTGCGGTGACCAGCGCCGCCATCGACTTCTGCTTGGAGTTGGAGGCACGGCGCCACCGGGTACGTACCGTCCAGGTCGTTGCCGAAGAGACGAAGGGTCGCGAACTGCCGATTGCGCGGAAGCTCTTCGAAGAGCACATGGACGGGACGCAACACGCGAGCGTGCTTCCCCGAGCGCCCACCGAGGGGGGTGCGATCGCGCTCGGGACAACGCTCCGACACCTCCTGGCGTTCGAGGATCCCCAATCCCTGGTCCCCGTGCTGGAACTCAACGGCCCCCCGGACGACGAGGATGACCCCCTCGGCCTCGACGCCATCATGGAGGAGCACACCGGCGGATCCGTGGACCGCGAAGGCCCGGTCTATCAGTCGGCCATCCAAGCAGCGGAACGCCTGGCAGCGGCGGCGGCACGGTCGCGGGTTCTGTTCGCCGGCACTGGAGTAGCGGTGGCGGAGGTGGCGGGCCTGTGGAGCTCGGGGGCTCCGACGGCCAACCTGATTCAAGTGATGTCGTCCTTCGATCGCGATATCGCCGGATGTCTGCAGCTCCTGGTCGAGATCGCGCGCGCGGCCCAGCGCAGATCGGTTCCACCCACCGGCCTGAAGACGGGGCTGCGTCGGGCGGCGCGTTCCCTGGCCGAGATCCGGACCAAGGGAGAACGTCAGCTCAGCGAGGTGATCTGGGGGATCCTGCCCGGAAACCCACCCCTGTTCCGAGTGGAGAGCGCCCTTCCCGAGGAGATCGCGGGCGCGCTCGCGGATGGACAGCCCACGGATGCCATCCCCTGGCTGGAGCAGCTTCCACCCTCCCTCGATCGCGACACCGCAATGGTGCTCCTCCACGCCACCGCAGGCATGCCCGCACCCGACCTGTGCGATCCCCTGCGACAGCTCCACGACCGCTGGCGACAGACCGACAACCTCTTCGGGAGCACCGCCATCGCGGTGTGCCTCGGCGGTCCGCTGCTGTTCACCGGTGCGTCGGAGGAGGCCCTCGCCCTGTCCGCGCATCTGATGGAGATCGGCCGCTCCAGGCGAAACGGGGTCTTGGTCGCGGAGGGTGCGTTGCTGGGGATGGAGGTACACGAGGCGGGTGGTGACACCGAGGCCCGGGAACGGCTGCGGGAGCGCGCCGGGAACCTCACCTGGCGCCTGGGCGCTCGAGGGGCACTTTCCCTGCTTGCGCGATGGCGACCGCCGGAGTTCGACGGAGAGGACGAATTCTAGGCGGCGGGGGGCTGGTACCCACACACGGCGCAACCGGTACCTTGGTACACCGACTGCCGCGCCATGAAACAGCCAGAATGGAACACCTGGCCGCAGCCGAACTTGCAGTCCATTCGCACGTCGGGGGTCACCTCGAGACCACAGATCCCGCAGTTGTAGACCGCGGCAGCCTCATCCGCCTTGACCTGGGCCGCAACCCGCTCTGGCAGCTTCTCCACTGCACCGTACCAGGCGAGCCAACCGAGGAGCACACCAAACAGCCCGATCACCAGGCCAGTCACCAAGGCCAAGAGCAGCGCTTGAATGGCGACTCCGGAAAACACCACCGCGGGAATGCCTGCCAGCCCGAGCTGCGGGAAGAACACGAACAGGGCCAGCACCGGGATCTTCCAGTTGCTGCCCTGACCACCGAGCAGGTGTCGCGCGAAGGAAGTGCAGAGCAGCGCCAGGCCCAGCGCAGGCAACATGCCTACCCACACCTCCTGGCTGACGGTGAGCGCCAGCGCCCAACCCGTGGTCCAGATCCCCATCATCACCAGCGACCCGACCACGATGAGGTTGCCGGCCACGCCGTACCCCTTGGTCTGCGGGTACTCGGGAGGCCGCTCCTCTACACCAGTCCCCTGCGGAGGCTGCGGGAGGAGGTGGAGCAACTCGTAGGGGACGATGCCCAGGTCGTCGAGACGCTCATTGTCCTGAAGCACCCGACCGCGGGCCCGTAGCCAGAACATCCGCCGGGTTCCGTCCTCCCAATAGGCCCCCAGCCCAGCGTCACGGGCGACGCGTTGGGTGAGGTCTCCCGCCGACAAGTAGGTGGGGACCACCAAGTCGAGCGCGAAAGGTTCCATGTCGATGACCTGGACCCGGACCGGGACGGTGCCGGCGTCCTGGGGACCCGCAGGCGGCTGCGCGAAGCTCAACGCATGGCCTCAACCGTCTGCTCGAGTTCATCCGAGATGCGCTGAAGCGGCTGGAGCAAACGCTCGAATTGCTGGAACCACCGCAACCAGGTGTCGGTGGACTGCTCCACTCCGGGCACCTCGGCGTGCACTCGACGGACGAACTCCGTGAACTGCGCGATGCGGTCGGTGGTTCTCGGCATGGGGTTGAAGAAATCGTGGCCGTAGTTGATCAGGCCGCCTGCAGTCCGGTACAGCACGCGATCGGTGGTGCCCTCCTCGATGAGGAGGAACTCCGCGGACAGCAGCGCTGAGTAGAAGCCGAACGCCCCGATGGACAGATCCTTCACCAGGGCGGTCCGGAACAGGTTGTTCATGATCTTCTTGCTGAGGCGGATGAAGTCCCCGACGCGCGGCTTGAGGTAGGACTCTGCCGCCCGCTCGCGCTTGCCCGCCCGGGGAACCGGGAGCTGCACCTGAACCATGCGCCCCAAGCGGACGTTGATCCGACAGAGCGCAACCCCGTCCGAGTGCTCCTCGTCGGCGGAGTGCAGGCGCGGTGCAGAGGCCTCGACGATCCGAGACTCCCTCGACTCTGCCGTGTCGAACACCGGCCGTCCGGACTCCGGGTCGGGCCGCTCGACGTGGAACAACCACAGCATGTACTCCCCGTCGGTCTTCGGGACCTCGAGGGGAACCGCCACGTCGTGACGGAGATGGACTCCCTGCCCTTCTTGGGTGATGCCGTAGCCAGACTTCACGATGGCCAGGTACTGCTTCTTCTTCTGCTCAAGCTCAACCTGGAGACCCTGGACCACTCCGAAGCCATGCATGAACAGGGCATGGCGCTGGAGATTGCGCCGGTGATACACCTGTTCGTCCAGGAGATCGGTGGCGGTGAGACAAAGCCCCTCAAAGGGGTTCATCCGGCTCAACTTGTATTCGAAACCCATTCGTCAGCTCCCAATCATCTGCGGCGAGCGTCGAACTCGATGGTGAACATCACATGGGTCGGGCGCTCCCCGCTGACGACCTGTACGATGCGTCGCAGCACGGGGGCGGCCCGCTCCCCGAAACGGTTTTTGAATCGCTCGCGCGGCTCCAACACCAGCGTGAAGAAGCTGGTTTTGGAGCGCACGCTCGGCTCCATCAGGTAGTGGCCCGGCGGTTCGTCCAGCTGGTACCGCTCCACTATGTCCCTGCCTCCAATAATGGTGCACTGGCCCAGCACGGCGGCCTTGGCCTTCTGTCGCTCTCGGACCCGCACCGGCGCTGAGGTGAGCACCCGGACCATCTCCTCGATGCCCCCGCGAGTACCACGGGTGCGGTAGAGGTGGATTGCCCGGCGCACCAACTCGCGCTGCTGCTGGATGGGCAACGCCTCGTCCAACTGGAACCCGACCCAGGATGCCAGCCAAGGCAGGAACTTGGACTCGCAACTCATGGGGTCGGTGAGATCGACGATCCGATCGATCCGGTCCGTCACCGTGGTCATCATGTGCTGGAAGAGGAAGAGGAACCTGCGTATCGGATCCTCGTCCACCTCGATGACCGTGTGCGCTTCCTCAGGCAGGCCGCCGCCCCAGCGCTGCAGGGCCGTATCCCGTACCCGCAACACCTCGCGGCTCTCCACCGGACCCTCGCCCTGGAAGAGCGCGGGAAGGTAGCGTAGGTAGCCTCGGACCGGGACGTGCAAGATGATCTCGTCATCCCGGCTGAGGGAATGACTGATCTTGCCAGCCCCACTGATCCTGGGCACTACGTGCACGAGGTGATCGGGCACGAAAAAGCTGGCGGGCTGCCCATTGGCGAGCACCCGCTCGCCATGGATGACGGTGCGCTCACCGCTGTTGTCATGGCGGATCTCCACTGCCCGAACCGCCCCGACTACCTCGCCCCGTTCCGCCTCGACGAGACGAGACACCACGCGATTGCCCATGCTCCGCTGCAGGTACTCCCGGGCCGCCTTGATGGGGAACTGGATGGTGACCACCTGCTCCAGGTACTTGAAGTCGGTGGTCTGCACCCGCTTCACCAGGCTGGTGTCACCGCGGCGGCTGGGGAGACGACGGCGTCTCACTATTCACCCTCCTCCGTGGTCACCCTGACCTTGCGCAATATGAACAGGTCCGCCTTATCGAGCACGAGGGTGGAGACCCCCTGGCCCTCCTCCCAAGCGGGAATGCTGTCCGAACGCTCCTCTGGGATCTCGTACAACTGAACCGTCACGACGTGCCGCACCTCTGGGATGTCGGACACCATCCGCCCGAAGTCCTGCGCGTAGAGCGTGCCCGAGAAGGGCCACCCCTTCCCGTCGAGCCCACCCAGGTACGGATCGAGGAACTTGGTCACCCATGCGCCGGCCTTCAGGCGGGCCTGGATGATGTTCGCGTTGGGACGCAGGC
>JAFDJI010000985.1 GCA_019307545.1 Deltaproteobacteria bacterium
CCCGGGGTTTCCTGCGCTCGCCGAGAAATCTCGTCAAGAAACCGCCCTGGGGGCCGGGTGCCGGGCGGCGGCACCCGGAATAGGGAGAACCAGGTTGGGAGGGGCGATCGATGTCCGAGCAGGCCCTGGTGTTCGACGTGCAGCGCTTCTCCGTGCACGACGGCCCAGGCATTCGGACCACGGTGTTCTTCAAGGGTTGCCCGCTTCACTGTGCCTGGTGCCAAACCCGGAGTCGATGCGCACCCAACCGGAGTTGGCGTTCCACGCCGACCGATGCCAGCGCACCGCCTCGTGTCTTCCGGTGTGCCCGACCGGCGCCCTGGCGACCGGTGACGACCGGGTGAACTGGCAACGGTGCGACGCCTGTGGCGACTGCGTGGACGCCTGTCCCCATGGGGCCCTACGGATGGTGGGGCGCAGCGTCGGGGTGGACGATCTGCTCGACGAGGTGTCCCGCGACCGGACCTTCTACGAAGCCTCGGGCGGCGGGGTGACTCTCTCCGGGGGCGAGCCGACGCTCCAGATGCCCTTCGTCGCCGCGTTCTCACGGCGTTGCGGGGAGGAGGGGCTGCGGGTGGGCCTGCAGACCTGCGGCGCGTTCCGCTGGGAAAAGCTCTCGCCACACCTGCCCCTGTTCGAGTTCCTCCACTTCGACCTCAAGGTGATGGACCCGGAGGCGCACAAGCAGGCCACCGGTGCCGACAATGCCTTGATCCTCGCGAACGCCCGCAAGCTGGCCTCGATTGGGGCTCCAGTGCGCTTCCGGACGCCGGTGGTGCCGGGCCAAACCGATACCGCGGAGAACCTCTGCGCCCTCGCCGACTTCCTGCTGGAGATCGGCGTGGACACGATCCACCTTCTCCGGTACCACGCCATGGGCGAGGCCAAGCTGGCTCGCCTCGCCGACCCCATCCATGCTCTGGACCTGGGCGCGGGAGCCTGCCGCCCGGAGCACCTCGAACGCGCCAGCGGAGTACTTCGCGACCGCGGTCTGGAGGTCACCCAATGAGCGCACCTCACGTCCCCTTGCCCGAGCGCGTCCAGACCCTGAACGCCCAGGTCAGGCGCTCCGCCCCCGCGCTGTGCGCGGAACGCGCGGTCCTGGTGACCCGCTACTTCCGGAAGCGCCGCAATCGCCGCAAGCCGGTGGTCCTCGCCAAGGCGGAGGCCCTCGCGCACGTCCTGCGGGAAAAGGAGGTGCGAATCCACCCCGGCGAGCTGCTGGTGGGCAACTTCACCCGGTATCGGGTCGGCGGGGGCGTGTACCCGGAGTTGCACGGCGTGCCCATGCTGGAGGACCTGTTCCGCTTCCCCCGGCGCGCGACCAATCCGTTCACCGTTTCCCGTGCGGACACGCTCCGGCTCCTCCTCGAGGTCGTTCCCTTCTGGCTGCCGCGCTTCGTAGGGCTACGGGCACACCCCTTCCCGCGAGCGCTGCGCTTCGTGGCGGACCAGCTCAATCCCACCACCCACCTTGTGGTGGAGACCGCCGGCGTCTCCCACTTCGTCCCTGACTACGTCGGTCTGGTGAGCCGGGGGACCGAGGGGTACCGGGAGACGGTCGCCGCGAGGCGGAACGAGGTGGCGTCCGGCTCTCCGGAGTCGGACTTCCTGGACGCGGTGGACACCGTGTGCAACGGCCTCGACGCCTTCGCATCGCGCTACCGGGAAGAGGCCGAACGCCTGGCGGCGCAGGAGACCGAGGAAGCGCGACGCTTCGAGCTACAGGAGATTGCCGCGGCATGTGCCCAGGTGCCCCGCCAGCCAGCCCGCACCCTCCGCGAGGCCCTACAGTCCATTCTCTTCGCGCAGATCGCGCTGAACCTCGAGTCCCTGGACAACTCGGTCTGCCCCGGTCGGCTCGACCAGATCCTGTACCCCTTCTACCAGCGTGATCGGGAGGAAGCGTTCTCCCACCGCCTCACGCGTTTCTTCGGCGGGATGTTCAACGGGCAGGTGGTGGTCGTCGGAGGGACCGACGCCAAAGGCAAGGACGCCACCAACGAGCTCTCCCACATGTTCCTGGCCCTGATGGACCAGCTCCGCACCCGCCAGCCGAACTACCACGCACGAGTGCACCCCGACAGCCCGCCGGAGTACAGGGCGCATCTGGCGGAGGTCCTCGCGGCCGGTGCGGCAGCGCCGGCGCTGTACAACGACGCGGTGATCGTCCCCGTCCTCCAGGCCCGAGGCATGACGGAGCCTCACGCCAGGGACTACGCCACCGTCGGCTGCGTGGAGCCGGTGTCTGCGGGACGGAGCTTCCTGTCCACCGACGCCGCATTGTTCAACCTCCCCCTGTGCCTGGAGCTGGCGCTGAACCAGGGGTGCCGGTTCGGACGACGGCGGAGGGTCGGCGCGCCCACGGACCCCGCGGAGCTGTGCACCTGTACCGAGGACCTGCTAGCGCTGTTCCGTGTCCAGGTCGCGTTCGCGGTCGGGCGCATGTTGGACGACCTGCGTGCGGTGGAGCGCGCAAACGCGCGGCTGCACCCGACGCCGCTCACCTCCATGCTCCTACGTGGCTGCATCGACAACGCCCGGGACGCCACCGCGGGGGGCGCCCTGTACAACGGGGGCGGGGTCCAGGGGATCGGCCCGGTGGAGGTCGGCGACAGCCTGGCCGCGGTGGAGACGGTGGTCTTCCAGCAGGGTCGGGCGTCCATGGCGCAGCTCGTGGAGGCGTGCCGAGATGGGTTTCGGGCAGCCGAGGAGTTGCAGGCCCGACTCCGAGAGGCCCCCAAATACGGCAACGACGATCCCCTGGCCGACGGGTACGTGGGCCGGGTGATGGAGCTGTACGCGGGCACCCTCGCTGGAGAGGTCAACACCCGAGGTGGGGCCTATGCGGCCGGCTTCTACTCGGTGACCGCCCACGAGGCCTTCGGAGAGGTGGTGGGCGCGCTCCCAAGCGGCCGCGTCCGGGGAGAGCCCTTCTCTTCCGGGCTGTCACCGGGGAGGGGCGGGGTGCGCAAGGGCCCCACCGCGGCGCTGCTGTCGGCCGCC
This sequence comes from Deltaproteobacteria bacterium, assembly GCA_019307545.1. GTDB lineage: Bacteria > Myxococcota_A > UBA796 > UBA796 > JAFDJI01. The sequence goes on from JAFDJI010000985.1 coordinate 3,007, forward strand.
CACCTGCCAGTGCACTGCGCCGGGAACGGGGTGAACTTCAACCTGCAGCTCGCGCCCTGGACGGTTGCCGGCGAGAGCGGAGTGGCCGCGCTCCGGGGGCTCATCGACGGCGGGTTCGCCGGTGGTTGCATGCAGATGCAGGTCAACGTGATGGACCCCGCCATCCTGATGGAGGCACGCGACAACCCCGGGAGCCATCCAGAGCTGGTTGTCCGGGTCTCCGGCTACTCCTCCTACTTCGATGACCTGTCCCCAGAGATGAAGCAGGAGGTCATCGACCGCTGGATGGCCGAAGACGGGGCCGCGGTGCCCAAGTAGGAGACGCGCAAGACGAGTTCGCAAGGAATTGAAGAACTCGGGCACCAATTGGCGCGCGTAGGGGTAATATGCGTTCGGGATAACACCCCTTTCTGGGAATTGACGACCCCCCCGATTGGAAATCCGCCATGCGGATTGCCGAGAGGGACAGCGCGGATGGGCCGGACACCGGGAGGACATGCCCCTCCGGACCGGCGCATGGTGGAGGTGTCACATGGAATACGCACGGTTTCGCGCGGACATGCCCATGAAACC
>JAFDJI010000272.1 GCA_019307545.1 Deltaproteobacteria bacterium
GCGGCGATGGGCCAATTCGACCTGGAGCCGCTGGACATCACCGATCTCCTCGATCCGGGTCTGCCCGCCCGGCTCGACCGACTCGACGTGGTCTACGCGAACTGCGGGCCGCTCACCGCATTGTTGCTGGCGGTGCGAGAAAGGCACGGTCTGCCGGTGCGGGTCATTCGGGAGGTCCGGACGTCGGGGTGGATCGGGTATGCCTTCCAGGAGTGGGTGGCGAGCCCATTGCACCGCCCCGACGACCGCTGTGCCCACGTCGCAGCACACTCGATGGCGCTCTGGACAGGGTTTCGTGGAGAGGGGGGAGATGTCTTCCACTACCCAATGCTCCACGGCCCCCGCGACCCGCCACGAAAGGGTCCGCCCCGGGTCGCGGGGTACTTCAGCCGCATCGCCCCACACAAGGGTCCAAGGTGGTTGCCCTCCATCGTGGCCCGCCTGCGGGAGGCGGGGTGGCCGCTGGAGAAGCTGGTGCTCGGTGGGGCCACCGATTCGCCGACCCAGCGCGACGGCGTGGTCCAGGCCCTGCGCGCCAGCGGGGTCGACGTCACCATGCCGGGCGCCCTGAACCACGCGAGGGCCCTGGCCATGATGCGATCCGTGGACGTGGTGCTCTTCCCCAGCGTGTCGAGCCTCGAGGGCCTCGGCCGCGTCGTGCCGGAGGCGCTGCACGCCGGATGCCGGGTGGTGGCTTCGGATTGGTGCGGCGGTCGCGACCTGGTCGCCCCGGCGTTCCGCATCCCCCTGGCTTCCGGAACCCGCTCCGGCTCCTCTCGGGAGGGGTTTCCGATGGCCGACCTCGACCTGGAGCACTGGAACCCGCCCCCGTGGGACGCCCCGTGCGCGATGGCAGAGGCGCTCGCCAGCTATCGCCGCGACCCGGACCGCACCCGGGCCCTGATCGCCGGCCGAGCCCGGGATGCGTCCCCCCCACCGACGGGCGTCCGACTGTCCTTCGACTGGCCTCCGCCGGACAAAGCCGCCGCGCTCGATCTGTGCGCCGCCCTGGCCAAACGGGTGCGGGCCGAAGCGCGCAACCGGGCTGACCTCCTCGACCTCGGCGGCGCCGCCAAGCGCTCCCTCATCGCCCTCGGCTTCGCCCCCACCGCCACCTTCCAGGTCTAGTCGAGCCCGAAGCCTGTAGCCTCACAGGCCCGGCGATGGTTACTCGAAACCCAGACGAACGGGAGATCGCTCATGCGCTGGTTCCAGGTGCTCCTCACGGCGGCATGGCTGCTCGGTGGTGGATTGGCCCTCGCGGACGAGCCGAGTGACGCGCCCATCGAAGTCCTGGACCTGATCACCGAGGAGGAGGCCGCGCAACCCGACGCGCCGCCCACCCGCGGTCCGGTGGTCGATCTCACCGACGGTCCGGTCATCCGGGTCGAGAGCCCAGAAGATGGCGCGACCTACGGGGGGCCCTTTCCGGTGCGAGTAGAGTTCCTCCCGGGTAGCAACGGACTGAACCCCGACTTCGAGACCCTGCACGTGGTGTACGTCAAGGCGATGAAGATCAACATCACCGGGCGGGTGAAGAAGTTCCTGAACGACAACGCCATCGAGGTGCCGTCCGCCAACGCCCCCAACGGCCGACACACCCTGCGTTTGTACATCGAAGACGTGGGCGGCAATGCCAGCACTCGACAGATGACGGTGCGGGTGGAGAAGTAGCGGACCACCCCCGGCAGCCTCCCCCGTTTCGCGCCACACAAGGGCGGGATCCCGCCCTCCGGCCACGCCCGTCTCCATGCAAACCCGCCCGGGAGCGAAGAATACTGGTTTTGTACTGGCCGGCCAGTCTAGGATGGAAGCGTGGGCTGCACTCGTCCACCGAGGTCTCCATCCGATGAACCGACCGACGCTCGACAAGAAGTACCTCCGAACCAGCTTTGGCGACATCGCCTACCTGGAGACCGGGTCGCCGGATGCTCCGCCGGTGCTGTTCATCCACGGCATCCCCACCTCCAGCTACCTGTGGCGCCACGTGTTGCGCTTCCTGCAGGAGGACTTCCACTGCCTCGCGCCCGACCTCATGGGCCTGGGCGACACCGAGGTCGACCCAGACGTCGTCCCCCTCCACATGGACAACCAAGCCGAGATGCTGGTCGAGTTCATGAGCAAGCTCGGCCACGACACCTTCGCCATGGTGTGCCACGACCAGGGCGGCGCCGCCGCACAGATCATCGCCGCCCGCATGCCCCAGCGAGTCCGCGCCTTCGTGATCACCGACTGCGTCTGCTACGACAACTGGCCGGTCCCCGCCATCATGCGCGCCCAGAAGCTCTCGAAGATCCCGGTGCTGTCCAACCTCGCGGCAAGGCTGGGACTCTTCGAGTGGATGCAGACCAGCATCCTCTCCGATTTCAAACGGGGGGTGTACGACCGGTCGCGCCTCTCCGACGAGTCGATCCGCGAGTACCTGCGCCCGCTGCGATCGGGCCGTCGGGCACGGAAGCGGATGATCGCGTTCCTGCTCGCGGGCCACCCCCGCTACTCCGAGTTGGCGGTCGACGGCCTTCGGGAGTTCGACAAGCCCACGATGATCCTCTGGGCGGCGGACGACCGCTTCCTGACCCCGTCCTGGGGACTCAAGCTCCGGGAGGACATCCCCGGCGCGGTGGTCTTCGAGCTGATCCCCTTCTGCGGGCACTTCTGGCAGGAGGAACGGCCCGCGGAGTTCGTGTCCCACATGAGTGCTTTTCTGAAGCAGCACCTGTTCCCGGCAGCGGAACGCGCGAAGAGCGAGGAGGCAAGCCGTGCTCCAGCCACGGATCCTGTTGACCAATCCGAGCTACCCCTACCCCACGCTCCCAGCCAATGACTCGCTGACCGACGCCACCGGGCAGCGATTCACCAAGGGAGACGATGTCTTCACCATCATCTCCCACACCCACTGCTACGCGAACCACATCCTGGCGCAGAACGTGGAGATCCCGGCGACCGTGCTCGAGTACCCGCGCTGGGACGACTTCACCGAGGAGGTCGACCGCGGCTACCCCATCATCGGGATCAGCGCTTACCCGCCGCACCTGGACACGGTGATGAAGATGTGCCGGTACATCCGGCGCCGTTCCCCCGCCACCAAGATCCTTCTCGGCTCCTACGGCGGCATGGCCTTCCGCGCGGCCACCGACCGGGAAACCCGCAGGCAATACGTCGACCACGTGGTGCACGGGGAAGGGGTGCGCTGGCTGCGGCGGTTCCTCGGTGAAGACCTGGACCGGCCCATCCGCCAAGCGCTCATGCCCAAGGCGGGCGGCTCGCTGCCCTGCATCAGCCGCTTCCCCACCGGGAACATCGGTTTCCTGGTGTCCGGCCTCGGCTGCGCGGGGGGCTGTGACTTCTGCTCCACCACCACCCTGTTCAACCGGCAGCGGGTGGAGATGCTGTCGCCGGAAGAGTTGGTGGAGCACATTCAGCTCTACCACCGCCACTACCCCCAGGTGAGCCAGGTCTTCGTGATCGAGGAGGACCACTTCTGGGAGCCGGAGTACCTCGCCCGAACCCGGGAGTTGTGGCAGAGCGACCCATCGGTGCTGGAACGACTCGACTGGTTCGGGTTCGGGTCGGTGGACTACATCGGGAAGTTCGCGGAAACGTATGGGTGGGACGCAATCGCCGAATGTGGCATTGGCTGCATCTTCATCGGGGTGGAGTCGAAGTTCGCCGGCGAGCACGGCTACGACAAGCGCCAGGAGGTCGACGCGCGCGAGGTGTTCAGCCGGCTGCACGCCATGGGCATCCGCACCGTGGGCGCCTGGATGTGCGGGTGGGACTTCCACCACCACGGGAACATCCACGAGGACCTGAACTACCTCGTGTCCCTGCACCCGACCTACCAACAGCTCACCAGGGTGTCCCCCTTCCCCGGGACCCCGCTATGGGGGCGGCTCAAGAAGGAGGACCGGATCTACGACGTGCCCTGGGAGGACGTGCACTTCTGGAGCGGGGCCCAGAAGAACGTAGCCCTCGAGCCTCACGAGACGCTGAACTTCACCGAGTACGGCTACGACCTGCTCTACCGCACCTGGGGCCCGTCGATCCTGCGCAGGCTGGAGGTCCAGCTCTCGGGGTGCGACTACGCCAGGCACTCCGCCAACCCGGTGCTCCGCAAGCACCGCACCCGGTTCTTCAAGCGGCAGTGCGCGATGCTCTGGACCATGCTCCCATCGCTGGACCGCTATGCCCCCAACGGAGTGGTGCGGCGACGGGTGCGCAAGGCGGATGAGTTGTACCGGGCTTTGTTCGGCGAGCCCACCCGAGTGATGAAGGTGCTGTCGAAGTCGGTAGACGCCATGGTCACGGCCTACCAGGTTCGGGAGTTCTTCGACCCACTGAACCGTCACCCCAAGGAGGAACCCTACAAGCGCTACCTGTACGAAAAGAACGGGCACCAGGGCAGCCCCGTGGCCTACACGGTGGAGGTGGCGCGCGCACCGCTACGCACCCGCACCGCCATGCGCAGCGAGCGGGTCCTCCACGCGGCCCTGTCCCGCGCCCTGCAGGCCGCGCGGTTCGGCGCGGGGCGACACAGCGACCCGGAAATCGACGACCACTTGATCACCCAGATCCGCTCCAGCCTGCTAGGCATCGGCTTCTAGGAGATGGCGTTGCACATCCGTTCTCCTGGGGTCCTGCGGATAGCCGGGTGCGATCTGGGCAAGGCCTCCGCCTCCTTCGCACTCGGCGAGGTGGACGAGCGGGGTACAGCTCGGATGCTCCGTGGTGAGACCACGGTGCACGAGGGAGCGCCCCTGGAGGTGTTCTCCGAATGGTACCGCCGCCATGGGCTCGCCTCCTACGACGCGCTGGGGGTGACCGGGATCCACGCCGACCGCATCGCAGCGCCCGCCGTGACCGGACTGCCGGAGGATGCCTGCCTGGAGGCAGCCCTCAGTCTGCCTGAAGTCCCCACCGGCCCCTTGAACGCCATCAGCATCGGCGCGCGGGGGTACGCGGTGCTGTCCCGGGACCGGGACGGCCGCTTCCAGTACCTGGAGAACGACAAGTGCTCGTCGGGTACCGGGGAGACCATGGTCAAGGTCGCGGCCCGCTTCGGGCTCACCCTCGCCGAGGCCGACCGACTGGCCACCGCCGCGGAGCAGGTCATCCCCATCACCGCTCGCTGCTCGGTGTTCGCGAAGAGCGAGATGACCCACTTCGCCAACCAGGGCCGGCCCAAGGACGCCCTGTTCCGGGGCTACTTCGGGTCGATCGCCACCTATGTGGCTGCGCTGCTGGCCCGGGTGAAGGTGGATGGCCCGGTCTTGGTGCTCGGCGGAGGGGTGCGCATCCAGGCCCTGGTGGCGGCGCTCCGTGAAGTGCTGGGCGACGTGCTGGTGGTGCCGCCACACCCCCAGCAGTTCGAGGCACGGGGGGCACTCCTCCTCGCCGCCGACCAGGCTTGGGCCGAGCCCCTCCCGCCCCTCCCGGAGGATCCGAACATCCTGTCGCGGCGGAAGGACGCGCGCATCGTGACCCTGGAACCCGCGAGCAACTTCGCGCACCAGGTACGGCGCATGGCGACAAAACCGGTGGACCCGGAGGCCGCGACACACCCATCCATCCTCGGAATCGACCTCGGCTCCACGGGCAGCAAGGCTGCCCTCGTCTCCCTCTCTGATGGCGAGATGGTGCTCGATGCCTACGACCACACCCGGGGCAACCCGGTGGATGCGACCCGACGGTTGATCGAGGCACTGCTGTCCCGGGTGGATCCGGACGTGCGGGCCATC
>JAFDJI010000273.1 GCA_019307545.1 Deltaproteobacteria bacterium
CCCCCTGGGGGGGTTCAAGACCCGCTTCCGCCGTTCCCGGGACCAGATCCGAGGCTGCGTGGAGGTCTTCATCGACCGCCTGCCTCCGCGTATGGCTTGATGTCGGGGGACCGAGCGGGCCGCTACCTCCCTTCCTGGAGTACTTCCATCACGTTGTGCAGCAGGGTGTCCATGGCTGCGGGCTTGGGGATGGCGCGGACGACACGGTCCCCGAACAGCTCGAACAGTACGTGGTCGGTGCAGGCCGTGTGGGAGATGACCAGGGGCGGCTCCCGGAGTCGGTCGATCTCTTCCAGGAGCACGAGCCCCCCGAGGTGCTCGACATTGTCCTGGTAGCGGCGTGCCCTGGGCCCGAGGATCCGATGGGGGTGGCTTCCCAGGGGGATGAACAGGTCCATGATGACCAGACGCCAATGGTCCTCGTGCAGCGCCTCCACGGCCGCCTCGACCGAGTCGACCACCAGAACGCGCATGCCCAGCGCCTCTCCGAGGATTTCCGCCGCGAGCGAGACGTTGTCGACTTCGTCGTCGACGAAGAGCAGACCGCTCACTTGCGCCACTCCCCCCGGTCGAAGTCCCACACCTTGCGGATCTCCTCGCCCGATTCCAGCTCGATCTCGAAGGTCTTTCGCCGCCCATCCAGCGCCTGGATCGTGACCACGTGCGGCCCGGGCGGGAACTCCCGGCGGACCACGGGCACCCGCCTCACGTAGCTCCCGTCCACGTACACCTCTGCCTCCTGCTTGGCCCCGATGGTGATGAGCCCGGGCTCCAGCGCGACTCTTGCCGGATCGGGCTCTGGCTTCTTCCGGATCACCACCACCCGCGGGGCTCTTTCGACCCCGGACGCAGTGGCCGCCGACTCCCCCACCGGCGGGAGAACGGTGCGTACCGGGGCCGGCCGCTCTTCCGCGGTGCCCCTGGTGGCGAGCGGTGGCGGCCTCTCCTCTCCCGGAGCGTCCTGGCCTGCTGGCCCGGCAGGCTCTTCGGCCGCCCGACGCTCCACGGTCTCCTCCCCGAGCACGTCCGCCACCCGGGGCTCCTCCACCTCCGACCCCGGTCCGACGAGGTCCCGGCTCTGGAGGACCAGGATCGTGACCAGGAGCATCACCACGACCAGCGCCAGTCCAGCGACCGCGGCCACGATCCACCAGGGAACCGACGGGGTGGGGTGGGTGTTGTGAAACGAGGCGGCCAGGGAGCCCTGGCTCGGCGAGACCTCGCTCCGAAAATCGGCGGACTTGGCGGCCTGCTCGACGGGAACGCCCTCGTTGAGGGCGGCGACCAGGCGGTAGAAGCTCACGACCTCGTCCCGCGCGGTGATCGGATCCGGGAGCAGCGCCGAAAGGGAACGGCCAAACTCGGCGGCATTCACGTAGCGGGCCTCGGGATCCCGCTGGAGCGCCCGCAACAACACCGCGACCAGCGGTCCGTAGGCCAGCGGATCCATGGTGGCCGCCATGCGCGCGGCGTGGTCGTCGAGGAGGAGCCGCTTGATGGTGGTCTTGTCCTTCCCCTCGAACAGCACGCGGAGGCTCGCCAACTCGTACAGGACCGTGGCCAGCCCGAACACGTCCGCCCGCGGCCCAACCTCCTTCCCAAAGGCCTGCTCGGGCGACATGTAGCCCCAGGTGCCCTTCACGGTGCCCTTGCGCTCCCGAATGATCCGGCCCTTGGAGATGCCGAAGTCGAGCAGCTTGATGACTCCGTGCGGGTTGAGGATCAGGTTGGAGGGCTTGACGTCCCGGTGCACGAGCCTCAGGTGGTTGCCGTGCTCGTCGAGCGCGGAATGCGCGTAGTGCAGACCGTCACAGGCCTGACGGCCGACCTCCGCCAGGACGCCCATTGGCACGCGCACCCCGTGCCGACGGCACAGGGTGATGGCCCGGCGGAGGGTGATTCCCTCCACGTACTCCATCACCAGGAAGAACCGGTCTCCGTCTCGGTCGAAGTCCTGGATCTGGATCAGGTTCTGGTGGTGCATGGAGGCGCCGAGACGGGCCTCGTTGATGAACAGCTCCTGGAAGGTGTCGGAGTCGGTGTACTCGGGGAGGATGACCTTGACGGCGACCCGGGGAGACACCCCGGCGAGGCTCTCCCTACGGGCTTCGTACACCAGCGCCATGCCGCCCTTGGAAAGGGGACGGATGATTCGGTAGCGCCCGATGCGTTCGAGCTTAGCAGGGGATTGCGATGCCGGCGACGAGGACTCCATGGAGCTCCGCACGCGCCCGGCGCTGAGCGCGCGAGCAACTTCTATCTCGTATGGTGGCTCCAATCATCCGAGTGAGCAAGCGCGGAAGCCCGCCAGGGGCAAACCTACATTCGGCTTAACGCACGGATGCCCAACAGGCCGAGACCGACCTCCAATGTACGTGCCGCAGAAAAGGCCAGGGACAGACGTGATTGACGCACCCCGCTGTCCTCGTGCAGGACCCGGCAGTCGTGGTAGAAGCGCGCGAAGGTGTTGGCGACCTGGAACAGGTGGTCGCTCAGCAGGTTGGGACGATAGGTCGCCGCGGCCGCCAAGATGACCTCTGGGGTGCGGAGGACGGCGAGTGCCAGCTCCCGCTCGATGGGCTCGCCGAGCACCACCTCCCCCGGCTCGAAGACGTCCACACCGGACTTGCGGAAGATGCTCTTCACCCGCGCGAAGCCATACATCAGGTACGGCGCGGTATTGCCCTCCAGGGCGAGCATCTTGTCCCAGTCGAAGAGCACGTCCGTCTGCGGGTTCTGGGACAGGTCGGAGTAGCGGACCGCCCCGACCCCCACCGCCTCAGCGATCTCTGCCCGCTCCTTTTCCGGAAGCTCGGAAGACTTGGCGTCGACCACCTCGCGGGCACGCGCCACCGCCATATTCAGCACGTCCACCAGGTTCACCGACCGGGGCCCGGAACCCTGGCCGCCCTCCAACTTGCGGGTGGCCATCACGGTGCCGTCGGCGAAGCGGAGCATGCCGAACCACACGTGGAACAACTCCACCTCGATCCCGAGCTTCCGGGAGGCAGCGAAGAGCTGGCGGAAATGGAGCCGCTGTCGCACATCGGTGACGTAGACGATGCGGTCCGGATTCCAGGTCTCCATCCGGTGCAGGACGGTCGCGAGGTCGGTGGTGCCGTAGAGCGCCGCGCCGTCCGACTTCTGGATCAACAGGGGCGCCTTTTCGAGGTCTTCCCCGTCCTCGGCCCCGAAGCGAATGACCGCCGCCCCCTGGTCGCGCTCGGCCACCCCCTCGTCGAGCAGTCGAGACACCAGATCGCGAAGACCGTCCCGGTAGAACGACTCGCCCAGGGCAACGTCGAAGCGCACGCCCAGCCGCTCGTAGACCCGCTCGAACTCCCTGACCGATTCCTCGGTGAACCGCTGCCACAGGGCGAAGTTCTCCGGGTCGCCGGCCTGGAGCCGGGCGGTCTCGGCCCGGGCCTGCGCCTTGAGTTCGGGGTCTTCCGCGGCCCGTTGGCCGAACGCGATGTAAACCCGCTGCAGCTCCCCGATCGGGTCCTTCTCGAAGACCTCTTCGTCGAGCCAGTTGCGCCACCCCACGATGAGCTTGCCGAACTGGGTGCCCCAATCGCCCAGGTGGTTGTCCGCGATGACCTCCCATCCCAGGAACCGGTACAGGCGATCGAGGGCGTTCCCGATGATGGTCGATCGCATGTGCCCCACGTGCATGCGTTTGGCGATGTTTGGGGACGAGTAGTCGATCACCAGGGTGCGCCCGGCCCCGTCCAGGGGCGTCCCGAGCCGTGCGTCGCTTGCGCAGGCGACCAGTTCGGCAGCCAGGAAGGTGTCGGAAAGGCGGAAGTTGATGAACCCTGGTCCCGCGACCTCGGTGGACGCGACCAGGTCGTTGGGCGGCAGCGCGGAAACCAGGGTCTGCGCCACGGCGCGCGGGTTGGTGCGGAGCGCCTTGCCGAGCCGGAACGCAAAGTTGGACTGGTAGTCCCCATGGCGCGGGTCATTGGTGGGTACACAGGGCTCGAGGGGGATCGGAGCATCGCCGTGCCCTGCCGATTCGGCGGCCTGGCGCACGAGATCCGTCAACTGCTGGGCAACCGTAGGCATCGAGGAACTCCTCTGGGTCGACGAAATATCCGGGTGAGGCGGTGGACGCGAGGGACGCCACGGCCAACCGGCCTACCCGCGCGGCCCGGGCACTCTCGGTGGCTGGTGGGAACCCCACCCTCGGAAGGGTACGCGGTCGACCCCCTGTGTTGCGAAACTCGGGAGGTGACCCCTCACCTCCGCAGTAGCGCAACACCTCGTTGCGAAACTCGGGAGGTGACCCCTCACCTCGGCAGTAGCGCAACACCTCGTTGCGAAACTCGGGAGGTGACCCCTCACCTCGGCAGTAGCGCAACACCTCGTTGCGAAACTTGGGAGGTGACCCCTCACCTCCGCAGTAGCGCAACACCTCGTTGCGAAACTCGGGAGGTGACCCCTCACCTCGGCAGTAGCGCAACACCTCGTTGCGAAACTCGGGAGGGGACGGCGGACGAGGAGAACTACCTGAAGGGCGGGGCGACGTGGGCGAGCGGCCCGGCGGCTGGCACGTTCGCGCCGTGGCTCCTGGCGCTGGTCGCGGTGAGGCGACAGAGGCGGAGGTTCCGCTGAGGTCGCCCAAGCCGGCGCGTCACGTGAGCAGCGCCCGCTGAGCGATGCGGCCAAAGGCCGGGATGTGCTCGGTTTCGTGCTCCTGGAGGAATGCGAGGACTGCCGCCACGTCGGCGCCAGCGCGGACGAGTGCCTCGACGTCGGCGATGTCCTGTGCCCTCGAGGCGCGCAGCTTCAGGAGCACCAACACCTCGATTCCGACCACCGGAACCCGCACCTTTGTTCCGTGGACGAGCTCGGCGGCGAGCGGCGGATCCTCGGAAAGGGCCGCGATGAGGTGGCCGTGAAGACCCATCGCGAGCCCTCCCACGTGCGCGTGCGCGTTCACTTGAAGCGTTGGTCGTGATCGTCTTCGTGCACGTCGCACGTCGAACGCAGCCGATCACGCGCACCCGCACGAGACCGAGACTCTGTTCACGCCATTCGGTGGTGGTCGAGGTCTCACCGAGTCCACCGTCGCCTTCACGCCTACCGAGGCGCGCGGCGCGGCCACTCCCGGTGGGGGTGGGTGGGAGCCCTGGGATCCACTCTCGGTGGGGGTGAATCCATCCCGCTCGCCATTCACATCCACGGCGATGCGAAGCCGGGCGTAGGTGGAGACACTCCAACCCGACGGCCGCTTCGAGGCAAAGGGACCCTGCATCGCGCAGCGATGCAAGGGAAACGCCGTAGGCGGCGAGGAGGGTGGAGCGTCTCCGCCCACGAGCCCGGCGTCAGCAGCGCCACTCGGCGTAGGCGGCCGCGACGGCAACCTCCAAGCCCGCATCGTCCCGTGCGCGAGCAGCCTCCGAGACAGCGGCCCAGCCGGCGATGGGAATCGGGATGCGCGCCACCTCTACCGCTTTCACGCGTGGGGCATGGTGACGCGCGCCGTACCAGTCCTGCACCGGTCGGGAGAGGAGGAAACCGAGGATCGTCCACGGATCCAGCTCCGGGTGGCGGGGATGCAGCACGTAGCAGGAGTCCAGGGGGAAGCGCCGCTTGGTGTCCACCGCAGCGCGAATCTCGGTGCCGGTGGTTCCGGCGAGCACCACCTTCTCGGGGGTGTCGAACAGGCCCGCGTGCTTGGGGGCCACGTACGGCTTGCGACGGAGCATGTCCCGGGGGAGGTAGCGG
>JAFDJI010000274.1 GCA_019307545.1 Deltaproteobacteria bacterium
AGGCGGAGCCGGCCTGAAGTTACCTTTGGGTGGGCGGAGCCGGCCTGAAGTTACCTTTGGCCGCCATTCCTCAGTTCCCTCACGCCCGTCGTCCGATTTCTCCGGCTCGAACGCTTGACATCCGTCTGACAACTGTCCTGGCGAAATCTGAGAGATCAGGGGAGACCTCCTTCCCCGGGCCGTCATGCTCCCCAAGGGCCTCACCGTCGAAGCGCACCCGCTGGGCCCTCTGCCGCTCGTCAACGCGCTGATCACCGACCTGGGGATTCGGGATGTCGTCTCCGAGCTGTGCCCCCGCGATCCCCGTTCCCAGGTGGGCGATGCGGACTGCGTCGCGGCGATGGTGATGAACATCCTCGGCGGCCGGATCGCGCTGTACCGGATGGAGAGCTGGACACGGAAGCTGCCTGTGTGGACGCTCTTCGGCCCGGGCATCGAGCCCGAGCACTTCAGCGACGCCCGGCTGGCGCGGTGCCTGGACCACCTCTTCGAGGCCGGCTCGGACACCATCTTGAGCCGCGTGGTTCAGGCCTACCTTGCCCGCGAGGAGCGGTCGCGAGAGTACTGCGTGCACCACGACACGACCTCGGTGTCGGTCTATGGCGCGTACGAGGGCGAGCCGCCGGGCTGGGCGCCGCGGATGGTGTACGGCTTCAGCAAGGACCACCGGCCCGATCTCAAGCAGCTGGTCTTCGGCCTGTCGCTGCACGGCTCGGCGGGCCTTCCGCTGATGTCGACGATGTTCGACGGCAATACGTCGGACAAGTTCGCCAACACGTTCCACATCGAGGGCTTGGCTGGGCTGCTCCCCGAGCAGGACGACGTCACCCTGGTCGGTGACAGCAAGCTCGTCGACGCGCAGACCCTCGGGGGGCTGCTCGATGCCGGCTTCCACTTCGTGTCGCTGGTCTCGCGGTCGTTCAAGGTGCGCCGGGACCTCGTCGACCGGTTCTGCGACGAGGGGGGCCAGGGGTCCGAGCTCGGACGCACCGCGCCTCGGCGCAAGAAGGACCCGCCGACGCTGTACACCGGCCGCAGCTACACGGCTCCGCTGACCATCCAGCGTCCAGGACAGCCCGCCGAGAAGGTGGACACGCGTTTCGTCGTCGTCCGCTCCTCCGCGCTGGTCGAGAAGGTGGAGCGCCAGCTGCCGAAGCGCCTGGGCAAGGAGGAGGATGCGCTGAAGAAGCGGGTCGCGCAGGCGACGCGGGAACGATTCGCCTGCTACGAGGATGCCCAAAAAGCGGCGGCGCGGCTCGAGTCGGAAGCCAAGCTGTGGCGTCTGGTCGTTGGGGTCGAGCAGGTCGAAGTTCCGGCCAAGCGGGGCCGCGGACGCCCGAAGAAGGGCCAGGCACGCCCCACCGAGACGCACTACCAGCTCGTGCTCGAGGAGCTCGTCGTCGACCCGCAGGCCATCGAGGCCGACGTCCGCAGCAAGACCCATTTCGTGCTCGTCACCGACCACCACGAGGCCAACGCCTGGCCCGACACCCGCGTCTTCGCCGAGTACCGCCACCAGCACCTCATCGAAGGCCATGCTGGGTTCCGGTGGATCAAGGGACCCGGTCAGGTCGCGCCGCTCCTGCTCAAGAAGCCCGAACGCATCGAGGCCCTCGGCCTCGTCCTCATCCTCGCCCTGATGGTCCGCAACTACGTCCAATGGACCGTCCGCGAGGCGCTCGCCCTGCGCAGAGAGACCATCCCCTACTACAACCGCAAGCGCGACACCCACAAGCCCACCGCCGAGGTCGTCTGGGAGCTGTTCAGCGAGCTCCAGCTCGTCATCATCTCCCTCGACGGCCAGGTCGAGCGCGTCGAGCTGCAAGGCATGGACATCGACAAGGAGCGGGTCCTGCAGATGCTCGGTCTGTCGAAAGCTGAGCTTCTCAGCCGAAGATCAAAATCGAGGTATCCGGCGGGAGGATCGTAGGAATGTGGGCTTTGGGTGGGCGGAGCCGGCCTGAAGTTACCCTGGAGGTAACTTGGAGGGGACTCCGCGGGCGGAAAGGTAACTTGGAGGGGACTCCGCCGGCGGAAAGGTAGCTTCGAGGGGACTCCGCCGGCGGAAAGGTAGCTTCGAGGGGACTCCGCCAACGTCAGCTGGGCTCTTCCAGCCGGAGGGATGCGCGTGCGTCGATCCCCTTGCGCAAGACCTCCTCTCGCTGGCGCCATGCTTGGAGGATGGCGGCGCGCTCCGACTCGGGTAGCAGCGAGGCCGGGCCAAGGGCCCTGACGCGCTCGGCGAGGGGGCGCAGCGCGACCGCCGCCGCCACGGAGACGTTCAGGGACTGGGTGAAGCCGCGCATGGGCACGGTCACTACGCCATCCGCTGCGGCGCGGGCCGCCTCGCTCACCCCTTCCAACTCCGCACCGACCCACAGGCAGACCGGAGCGTCGAGGGGAAGGTCCTCGGGCATCACCCCGTCCTCGGCGAGGTCCGCGACCCAGATCCGGAACCCGGCCAACCGGATGGCGGCTACCGCTTCCTCCACGGTGGGGTGACGGTGGATCGCCAGCCAGCGCTCGGCGCCGCGCGCGGCTCCTTTGGTGGCGGTGAAGTCCTCGCCGACCACGTGCACGTGGTGCACGCCGAAAGCGTCACAGGTGCGTAGGATCGCGGAGACGTTGTGGCGTTGGTACACCGCCTCCGCAGCACAGCGGATGTGGCCCAGGCGATGCGCGAGCACGGTCTCCATGCGCTGGATGCGAGCGGTGGTCGTCATGGGGCCGAGTGTACGCCCGGGTGGGTAACCGGTGTCGGCGGACACCGGACGACGCGATAGGTGAGTGGGCGCATTGGAGGAACCTTGCCGCTCAAGGGAAAGCAAGCCCGCTACCTGAGGTCGCTCGCCCATCACCTGAAACCGGTGGTGCTGATCGGTAACGGCGGCATCACCCAGGCGGTGGAGCGGAAGGTGGACATAGAGTTGGAGAACCACGAGCTGATCAAGGTGAAGGTGCTCCAGGGGGCGCCCCTCTCCGCGAAGGCAGCGGCCCCTCTCTTGGAGGAACGCCTCGGCGCCCAGGTGGCGCAGATCATCGGGCGCACCGTGGTGCTCTATCGACCGCGTGAGGAAGACCCGGAAATCGTCCTTCCCTAGCCAGAACTGGGCGCGGGCACGGGCACGGGAGGAGCGCTACGCGCTCCTGGGGAGGTACTTCTCGACCCGGCTCTGGCGCGGGTCACCGCTCCCCAGGGCGGCCCACACCTGCTCCGCGAGCCTGGGCGCGTCGTTCGACTCCAGGGCGCGCGCCGCGAGCGCATCCAGGTACAGGTCCTCCCACCCGGGTTGCTGGACGAGGCCTCGCGCCTGCTCGGCGAGCTCCATCGCCCGCTCGGTCTCGATGCCGTCCTCCAGGTAGAGGGTGGCGAGCTGCCGGACGAGGGTGGGGTCGGGGGGCATGTAGCCGCATCGTCCGGGCGTCCCACAGGTCAGCGACATGGCTTTCTCCAGGGCGCTCATGGCCTCGACGCGGAATCCGCCCAGGATGCGGATCCTCGCGAGCAGGGAGTAGAAGGGCAGGTGCCTGCCGTTCTTCTGGAGAAGCCCACGCACCACGGTCTCGGCCTCTTGGAGCTCGTTGGTGACGGCCAGTAGCTGGGCGAAGAGGAAGCCGCCCACGTCTGGCTCCTGGCTGCGGGCGTCGCGCAGTACCCGGAGCGCGGCGGGAACGTCGCCGGACTCGGCCAGCAGCTGGGCCAGGAACACCGCGGTGTGGTGCTGTCCGATGTGCCGGTGGCCGGGTGCGAGGTCTGGGAACCGTCGCAGGGTGCGGGCGGCCGCCGCGGGATCGCCGAGCGCATACGCTGCGCGGGCGGTCTCCCACGCCACCAACGCGCTGTCCTGGGGCAGGGCGAGCAGGCTCTGCAAGGCGAGGTGGGACTTGCCGTCGTCATGGTCGAGGACGGCCTGCGCGAAGTCTGGGCCGAGGTCGCCTACGGTCTCGCGTAGATCCTCGGGGTAGTTCTCCAGCAACAGGTCGAGGCGGGCGGCCATCTCCACCGCGTCCTCCTCGTCGAGGCCCTCGGGGAGCGGGGGGAGGAGTAGGCTGCCGCCGCCGGAAAGGCCCAGGGGATCGACGGCCAGCAAGCGGGCATTTTGCTCCTCCCGCTTCCGCTTCTCCTCCGCGCTTCGGCTGGCGCGAAGCTCTCGGATGTGGCGTCGTACCGCGCGGAAGTCGTTCTCCAGCCCCCCTTTGTGGAAGGACTCGGCGAGCTCCATGTGGACCAAAACCCGGTACTCGTCGTCGGCATCGGCCCAGGACCGCGCGGCGTCCAGGTTCACCCGCACCAACTCCGCCTCGGCTTGTTCCACGATCTTGTGGGCCTTCGGGTCGTGTATGTCGAGGACCTCCAGCCGGGCATCCGCCCAGTGCTCGCCTTCGAGCAGGCGCTTCGCTTTGGCGATCCGGTCCGCCGGCGATGGGAACAGCCAGGAGAGCAGGCCCATCAGCTCGCCACCGGCGTGTGCCCCGGGGGCTGTGCGTCGACTACCCGGATCTCGTCGGGGTCCTCGGCATCCTCGGCGTCCTCGGCGTCCTCGGCGTCCTCGAGGTCCTCGGCGTCCTCTTCGCCGAACCGGTCCAACGGCCCGAAGCGGCGGAACTCGCTCAGGAAGGCGAGGGTGCCGGGGTCGCAGCGGTCGACGAACAGGATGCCGTCGAGGTGGTCGTTTTCGTGCTGGACTACGATGGCCGGGAAGCCCTTCAACTCGAGCACCTTGGGCGTGCCGTCGCGGTCCAGCGCCCGCACCCGGATGTGGGCGCACCGGTCGACGGCGGCGCGCATCCCCTCGATCGAGAGGCAGCCTTCGTAGAACCGCACCGCATCCTCGGT
Organism: Deltaproteobacteria bacterium; assembly: GCA_019307545.1. Classification (GTDB taxonomy): domain Bacteria; phylum Myxococcota_A; class UBA796; order UBA796; genus JAFDJI01. Next base: position 4,838 of record JAFDJI010000274.1, read on the forward strand.
GAGGAAATCGATGTGGGGGTTGATGAAGAACTCCGGCCCCCGCTCCTCGGACAGCGTGAGGACCGTGACCCGGATGGGCTGGTGGACCTGCGGCGCCGCCAGCCCCTGGCCCTCGTACTCGAACATGGTCTCCAACAGGTCGTCACAGAACTGCTGGAACTGGGGGGTGGGGATGATCGCGGGGTCGACGGGCTCGGCGACCATTCGGAGCACCGGGTGACCCATCTGGGCGACGTGGAGGATGGCCATGAGGTCTCCAGGAAGGACCGGATATGGGGCAATGTAGCCCGCGGCGGGGTCGAGCCATTTTGGTAATCACCGAAAACAGCCTGACGAGCGCGTTGTGTCGATCGGCCGTGGTGGTGGCCGTGCTGGGCGCGATCGGATGCACCCCACGGCCGAGTCCGGTGGCACTTGCGGATGGGCAGGACGGCGGCGGTCCCGTCCTCACCTCGGAGCTGGCCAACGCCGGCGCCCTGCGGCATCGACTCGCCGGTCCGGACGACGCGAACCTGGTGATCCTCTACGGCGGAGAGCAGGAGGGCTCCATGGGACCCTGCGGGTGCGGGGAGCGGCCCCTGGGCTCGCTGGCGCGGGTACAGGGGTACCGGGTCGCGATGCAGAGACGCCAGCGGGGTGTGGGGGATCTGCTCGTCAACACCGGAGGATGGCTCGACGACGCGGTCGGGCCCCAGGGCCTCGGTGCGGATGCCCTGCTCGCCGGCGATGCGATGGTCGCCGGGCTCGAGATGGGCGGGTGGACGGTGCTGAACGTCGGGTACCGCGATCTGCCCTACCTGGCGGCCCGGGGATTCCCGGGAACCTCGGTGTCAGGCAACGTGGCGCCCCTCGACGCCGCCTCGTCCGCGCCCGATCCCTACCGG
>JAFDJI010000275.1 GCA_019307545.1 Deltaproteobacteria bacterium
GGTCGAGAAGGAATGGGATGCACCCACGCTGGAGTTCGGCGCTTCGCTGGCTGCCGGACCCGCAGCAGAGGAGGAACCCTGGGACCTCTGGGTGGGATCGCCGGGCGCGGGCGCCGATGCGGGCGCGTTGGCGCTCTTCCGCGACGGGGCGACCGCCGGCCCCGACCCCGACCTGCTCCTGCGGGCCAATTCCCCCGGGGATCGCCTGGGCACCGCGATGGCGCGGTGCGCCGACCTGACGGGCGACGGGCGAGCGGAGTGGCTGGCAGCAGCGCCCCGGTACTCGCCCCCCCTCGACGACGAACCATCCGCGGAGTCGGCAAACCTGGCAGGAGCGGTGTTCCTGCTGGAGTCCGAGCGCTTCGACCCGCTCACCGGCGAGCAAGACGTGCGGGACGCCGCACGTGTCTGGTGGGGAGATGTGGTGGGCCAGGGGGTGGGGACGTCCCTGACCTGCGCCCACGACATCACCGGCGATGGGGTGGCGGACGTGGTGGTGGGGGCTCCCTGGTACGGGAGCGAGCGCGAGGGGAGCGTGTTCGTGCTCTCCGGAGCGGGCCTGCCCAACGCCGGGCCCATCGGCTCGGTCGCGACCCGCCAGATCGTGGGAATCGAGTCCGAAGGCTGGTTCGGCGTCAGCCTCGTGGTGGCCGACTTCGATGCCGACGGGCGAGCGGACCTGGCCGTGGGAGCGCCGGGATCGCGAGGGGGAACGGGCAGCGTGCTGCTCTATGGGGGGGAAGACCTCGCCTCAGACGCCCGCCAGATCGCACCGCGCACCACCTTCGACCTCCGGGATCGAGAGCCCGGGCGACACCTGGGAAGGTTCGTGACCTCTGGGGACATCGACGGCAACCGCATCCCGGACCTGCTCGTCGGGGCTCCCGACTGGGCCCTCCCCAACGCCCACGACGCGGGGCGCCTGTTCATCTGGCAAGGCGGCCCCACATGGGCGGGTACGGAAATCGCCGGGGAGGACAACCAGCGCGCCGTGGAAGGGGGGCGGCCCTACCAACGGGTGGGCCAGACCGCGCTCTTCGTCGACCTGGACGGAGATGGTGACGACGAACTGTTGCTCCCCACCCGGGACCGCTCCACCACGCGCTGACGCGTGCCGCGCCCGCCTGCAAGGGATACGGCCCCCCCCACGGAGGACGGACGGTGGAACGGGAGCTCGAAGTCGCACTGAAGGCCGCGCGCGACGCGGCCAACGCCATTCGCATCATCTACGACAGCGAGGCCTACCGGGTCGAGCAGAAGTCGGGCGGACGCGGGCCCCTCACCGATGCAGACCTCGCATCGAATCGCATCCTGCTGACGGCGTTGGCGAAGGCCTTCCCCGAGGACGGTCTCCTTTCCGAGGAGAGCCGGGACGACCGAAGTCGCCTGGAGCGGTCCCGGGTGTGGATTGTCGACCCCCTCGACGGAACCCGCGAGTTCACCCTCGGGGTTCCCGAGTTCGTGGTGTCCGTGGCCCTGGTGCAGGACGAGAGGCCGGTCCTCGGGGTGCTGCACAACCCCGCCACCGGGGAGGTCATCACCGGCGTGGAGGGCCGGGGCGTGACCTACTCCGGCGAACCAGCGCACACCACCCATCACCCCGCCATCGAGGGTGCACGCTTCCTGGTGAGCCGCTCCGAGCACGGCAAGGGCTGGTTCGAGCCGTACGAGGGCATCGCGAAGCTCACCCCCATGGGCTCCGTCGCCTACAAGCTGGGGTTGGTCGCAGTGGGCCGGGCCGAAGCCACCTTCACCCCGAAGCCACGCAACGAGTGGGACCTGGCCGCCGGGGTGGCCTGCGTCCTGGCGGGTGGCGGACGTGCCACCAACGGCGCGGGGGAACCCTACCGCTTCAACCAACCCGATCCGCTGCACATCGGGGTCTGCGGCACCAACGGAGCGTTGCACGACGCGGTCTTGGGGATGATGCGACGTTGACCGAGCGGAAAGACGGAAAACGCACCGGCGGGGGTCTGGGGCCGGTCCTGCTGACGGTTCTCCTCGACCTGCTGGGCTTCGGCCTGGTGATCCCGCTCATCTCCTTCTATGCCGAGGATTACGGCGCCACGGAACGACAGGCCATCGCGCTCCTCGGGGTCTATTCGCTCGCCCAGTTCGCGTTTGCGCCGGTATGGGGCGCGCTGTCGGATCGTTACGGTCGGCGGCCCATCATGCTCCTGTCCATCGGTGCTACCGCGCTTTCCCTGGCGGCCTTCGCCCTGTCGCAAACGCTCTGGCTGCTGTTCCTGTTCCGGCTGTTGCATGGCGCCTTCGCCGCCAACATCTCCACCGCCCAAGCGTACGTCGCTGACATCACTGCGCCCGCGGACCGGGCGCGAGGGATGGGTCTCATCGGCGCGGCCTTCGGGGTCGGGTTCACTCTCGGCCCCTGGATGGGCGGTGAGCTGTCCGTCCTCGGGATCACTGCTCCCATATGGCTGGCCGCCGCGCTCTCGGCGGTAAACTTCGTTTGGGCGTGGTTCGGCCTCCCGGAGAGCCGTCCGGTGCACGAACGCGCCGTCCATCCCCGTCGGTTGGCGCGCCTCGCCGTATGGCGCGGGCTCTCCCACCCCGTCGTGGGTCTGGCCATCCTGCTCACCTTCGCGGCCACCCTGGCCTTCGCCATGATGGAGTTCACCTTCCCCCTGGTCGCCGAACACCGCTGGGCCATGAACGAGCGGGGCGTGGGGCGGATGTTCGGCCTCATGGGCGGTATCGGTATCGTGGTGCAGGGAATGCTCATCCATTCCCTGGTGCGCTGGCTGGGCGAGGCCCGGCTGGTCGGCACGGGGTACGTGCTCAACGCCGCTGGGTTGGTCCTGCTCGCCCTGGCAATGCCGGGAGCAACCCTCTACGGAGCCTGCGCTGTGCTCGCCTTGGGCTCGTCGCTGGCGAACCCGTCCCTGCAGTCGTTGATAAGCAGGGGCGCGGGGGAGGACGAACAGGGCACCATCCTCGGCATCAACCAGTCGCTCTCGGCCCTCGCGAGGGCTATCGCACCGTGGCTCGCGCTCGTTCTGTACGACCCGAGCCGGCGGGTCGCCCCCTTCTTCGCTGCGGCCCTGATCATGGTGGCTGCCCTCGTGCTGGCCGTCCCCGCCACCCGTCGTACGCGGGTCAGCTTGCTCCCGAGAGCACCGGAATCGGATTCGTCATCTCCAGCACGAAAGGCATCTGGATCTGCAGGCGGTCCCGACCCCAGCGCATAGCCATGAACACGTCGCGCAGCGACGGCACCAGGTTCATCGGGGAGAGCGTACGGGGGAAGCCCAGGTACAGGTCGGCGAACACCTTGTGGGCCTCCACGTTGCTGGTCCGCACGATTTGCTGGAGGGGGAACCATGCGAGGCTGCTGCTCCCCGTGGCGAAGCAGTCCAGCGCGAGCACGAAGACATTGCGACGTCCGCCCCCGATGAAGCCGCCGACGGCGGTCTCCCAAGCGACGCGGGCTGGGACGTTTGCGACCATGCCACCCTCTCCCAGGCGGGTGATGCCATAGGTCGCGTAGAGCTGGTCCAGGAGCCGGTGCATTCGCGGGTCCGGCCGCACGACGTCGTAGTGGATCACCCCGGGAATGGCCGCGGAGAACCCGGCGGCATCGAGCACGTCGAAATCCTCGGTTCCCGGGGCCCGACCGAGCACGATCTCCTTCAATGCGTCCAGCCGCGCCAAGAACTCCGCCAGGATCGCGATGGTCTTCAGCACACCGCGCACCCCGGACCGCACCGATCGCCGCCGCAACTCGGCATCGAAGAAGTGCTCGTAGTAGTCGAGGTCGTGTTTGAGGGCGTCCACGGTGATCCCGGTGGCGATCACGTAGAGCGGGATCTCCATGTCCGAGAGCCGCAGCGACTCGCCGTCGGCGTCCTGGAACAGGTGTCCGAGGGCGGTGCGGAGGTACAGCCGCAGGGTGGCGGGCAGGCCGTAGCGGTTCTCCGCCTCCAGGACCTGGAACACGGTGCCCCAGGACAGCCTACGGGCCGCCGACACCATTGGCGCCGGGTCATAGCGACGGCGCCGGGCCCGGAACATGGACATCAGGGCGCCGATGGAGGTCCCCACCATCAGGTCTGGGATCAGGCCGCTGCGCTCCAGCACCTCGAAGCACCCCGGGTACACGTAGCCCGCACCACCTCCCCCACCGCTGACCACCGCCAGCAACCGCGTGGTCACCTCGGCCTCGAGGGCGTCACGATCGATGGGCAATCGGGCGAGGATACTCGCACGTGCCCTCCGGGTCGCCTCCACCAGGTCGGGCAGGACGCGGGCTGCGTTCCACAGGGAATCCGCACCGTCCAGGCGCTCGGTGAGGGCCTCCTGGACCTGCATGGCGTGGAGGTGGTTCACCCCCGAAACATCGACATCCACACCATCCCGGTTCCGGATGGTGGTGAGCCGCGCGAAGGACAGCACGTAGCGGAGGGCATCGACGACGTGGTCCGCGTCGCGGTCCGGGTTAGCCAGGTGCAGGCGCACGACCTGTGCCTCGAGGGCATCGAAGGGGCGGCGACGGTCGGCCCACCGGGCGGGATCGAAGCGAGCGTCCTTCACGTCGACCGCCAAAACGCCGAGATGGCCGCTGCGGGATCGTCGGGGACCTCCACCTCCCACTCGGTTGGAAACAGCGAGGATGTCTCCCGCCAACGGAAGCGCCGCCCCACCAGCACGATGACCCCACGGTCCTCCGGGCGCCGGATCAGACGCCCCGCCGCCTGGACGACGCGGGTGATCCCGGGAACGAGGGACGCATAGCGAAACCCTTCTCCGTATCGGTCCTCGTAGTAGTTGCGCAGCAGATCCCGCTCCATTCCCACCGGTGGCAACGCCGGCCCGGCCACCAGCACCGCGTCGAGGGCCCCCGGAGGCAGGTCGATTCCCTCGGCGAAGATACCCCCCAACACGGCCGCGAGCACGAGCGGAGGCCCTCCTGCACCGATCCGTCGAAGCCAATCCAGCCGTCGCTGCTCGGACATGGACGGTTCCTGGGCCAACACCTCCCGGTCCTCGATGGACCAGCGGGCGGTGATGTCGCGGAGCATCTCGAAGGAGGGGAAGTACACCGCCGTGTTGCCGGGGACCGCCTCGATGCAGGACTGCAGGAGCGCGGCGGTGGGCTCGGCGTGGGCCGCGCGGTCCCGGTAGACGGTGGATACCCGCGGCGCCACGAGCACCCTGCAGTGCTCCCGCGCGAAGCCCGAGGCCACGCGCAACACCTCGAGGCGGTGGGGATCGAGTCCGAGCAGGTCGCGGTAGAACCCGGGAGGGGACAAGGTGGCGCTCAACCCCAGGAATCCCCCCAACTCGGCGATGCGCGGGCCCAACCACCCCGAAGGGTCCAGGCACAGGAGCCCCACGAACTCCTCTCCCGGCTTTCGACCCACCAGGTGCACCGTCTCCTCACCGGCCGAAGCCACGGCGGTCGCAAAGCGCAGCACGCTGCGAGCGCAATCCACCCAGGCATCGCCGGACGTGTCGAGCGGGACCGCCACCTTCAGCCGCGCGTAGTCGAGCGCTACCTCGTCGATGCGGTCGGCGAGCAAGCGCCACGGCGTAGCGGACAGCTCGGCGACGGCAACCCCGTCGCGGGCCCCGGTGGTCGCCAGACCACCGGCCTCGTGCACGGCTTCCCCGATATCCCGCGCCAGCTCCAAGAAGGGCCCAAAGGCCCCATCTGCAACGTGCGTCGCCGCGGCCCGCTGCTCCAGCGAATCCACCGCCTGG
>JAFDJI010000986.1 GCA_019307545.1 Deltaproteobacteria bacterium
GACCTTCACCGCGACCCTGACGCCGGACGGCGCGCTGGACCCCCTCACGGCCTACACGGTGACCGTCACCGAGAACGTCACCAACACCATCGGCGATACCCTGGATCGCGAGTACACCTGGCTTTTCGTGACCCGCGCCGGCGAGATCCTGCTCTACGTTGAGCCCGACGAGGACGAGACCGATGTCTCGGTCGCGGCCCACATCTGCGGAATCTTCACCGAGGACGTCGACGACACGACCGTGGACAAAGACTCCTTCTTCGCGACCTTCGAGGACCAGTGGGGTCGCACTGAGCAGATCACCGGGTCCTACACCTTCGTGACCCTGCCATCAGGAGCCGGAAAGGTCTGCCTCGTGCCGGAGCCGGACGAGTACGACTGCCTGTGGGACCGCGGGCTGCTCTACGACACCCTCTACACCGCCACCATCACTACCGTCGTGGAGTTGGACAACGACGCGGAACCGCCCGACACCCTTACCACCGACTTCACCTGGTCCTTCGAGACCACCAGCGAGCCGGAGATTGTGTCCAGGGTTCCGGAGGATGGCGAAAAAGACGTACCCATCGTGATCGAACCCCTCACCGCGACCTTCGACCGGCCTGTGGACGAGACGACGGTCACTACGGACACCCTGATCCTCGCGACTGTCGAGACCGTCCCCGTGGAAGTCGACGGCACAGTTTCGGTGGCGGACGACGGCATCACCGTCCAGTTCTGGCCGACCTTCGACCTCGACTTCCGCGACGACATGAAGGCCTACACTTTCACCGTGCTTTCCGGGGTCGACGGCGTGCTCGACGTGGAGGGGAACTATCTCCTCGAAGACCACTCGGTGACCTTCCAGACCAGCCCGATGAACGCCTACACCATGGTCCCCAACCAGCTCGAGTCCCCCGCCGGGGCGGAGGAGAGCGACCTGATCGAGCTGCACTTCGAGCGGCCGCTCGACGTTGCCACCGTGGTGGCGGACAACATCCTGCTCGAGAAGGACGACGTCGTCCTGAACGCGAACTATGCCTACGACCCCGACACCCGGACGGTGAGCATCATCCCCATCCCCGAGGTGGCGTCCGGTCTCCACACCGTGACCGTGCTCACTGGGCTGCACGACCACCTCGGCAACCCGTTCCCACAGGAGACGACCATCCCCTTCGACGTGACCGGGAACGCCAACAACTCACCGCAGATCAGCCTGGGGCCCACCACGACGACCATCCAGGGCCACGACCTGCTGTGGGTCGAGGGCAGCGACAACCTGATGGTCAGCAGCGTCACCAACCACACCGTCATCCTGACCGAAATCGGTCCAGCCACCCAGATCCCGATGGTGGTGGACGAGTATGGCCTGGCGGACGACCGGATCTACCTCCGGCCGACAGTCTATCTGCGGAGCGGCAACGGCGTCGCCAACGACTACACCTTCGAAGTGACGTCCGGTGTGACCGATCTCTCTCGCAACGCCGGCGCTGGTGATTTCGAGAATCTCGTCGTGGAGATCGACCCGCCGGAGGTGGTCGTCGATGTCGAGTCTCCGTCTCCGTTCCCGGCGGACGAGGCTACGGACGTACCCGGCGCCGTCACCGTCAAGCTCGAGTTCGACGAGCGCATGGACGAGGCCAGCATCGATTTGTCCACGGTGCGGCTCCTGGATGGGTCGTTGGCCCCGGTGGCCGGCGCCGCAACCCTCGACAAGACCGGGACCTCGTGGACCTTCCAGCCGAAGAACTACCTCGATATGGGGGTGACCTACACCATCGACGTCACCGAAGGCGCAACCGACACGGCCGCGAATTTCGCCGTCCCGTTCAGCTCGACCTTCACCGTCGACGACGACGAGCCGTACGTCGACTCCGCGTTCCCAGACGACGAGGCCACCGGCATCTCCGCCGGCTTCAGCGAGAGCATTCTCGGGACACCCGGAAACGTGCGGGTGCTCGAGGGCACTGACGACGTGTACCTGTGCATCGACGTGAACGGGGACGTGGTGACCCTCGACCTGGTCGACAGGGGCACCTACCCGGAGCCGGATCTTCCGCTGGACTACTCGACCGTCTACGACGTCTACGTCGCCGGGGTCACCGACGTCGCCGACAACCCACAGGATCCGTCTCCGTTCGAGTCGTCCTTCACCACCGAGGCACCGTAGGCGGAGGCGGACCATGCACCTGACCACACCACGCCGCTGCGCGTTGCTCGTCCTCGGCACGACCTGGGCCTGGGCGGCCGCGGCCCAGGTCCCCGAGGAAGTGCCGGCAACAGAGGAGGCTGCTGAACCCACCGAGAAGGCGACGGAGCCAGGGGCCGAGGAGGCCACGGAAGAGGCCACCGGTGAGCCCGTGGGCGAGGAGGCCGCCGAGCCGGCCATGGGCGAAGAGATCGTCGAGGAGGTCATGGGTGAGGAGGTCGTCGAGGAGGCCACCGCGGCGCTCGGCGTTCCCTACGCGCCGGCACCGCCGCCGGTGCTCGCCCC
>JAFDJI010000276.1 GCA_019307545.1 Deltaproteobacteria bacterium
GGGACTCGGCGAGCCAGGCGTTCTTCACCTGGCGGATCTCGTCTCTGGACATCCACTCGGTCTCGAACTCGGTGCCAATAGCGAGGTGGGGGGGAAACACCTCTCGCAGGGGCCGAATCCCGTAGCTCTGGTAGTTCGTGTGGACCTCGGAGCCGAAGTAGAGCTGCATCTGCTGGGCGTTGCTGTTGCCTCGGATGGGCACCCCGCAGTCCTTGACGAACTTCAGGGTCTGCAATGCGTCGTCGAGCGTCTCCCCGGGGAGCGCGTACTGGCTGAACAACTCGACGTCCAGACCGGCGCTGAGGGCGGCCCGGGCCGCCCAACCGATCTTCTCCGGCGCCAACCCCTTGTTCAATCCCGGGTAGACCTTGGGGGAGGCGCTCTCCAAGCCCAGGGCGACCGAGTCGACCCCCGCGCGCCTCATCAACCCGATGAGGTCGGCGCCGAGCATGTCGGCGCGGGTCTCGACCCACATCGACACCTTCAGCCCCCTCTCGATGATCCCCTCCAGAATGGCCACGACCCGCTTCTTGCTGAAGGAGAAGTTCGGATCGGCGAACCACAGCCGGCCGGTGCCTGCCCGAGAGACCCAGGCGATGTCCTCGAGCACCCGCTCGACCGACTGGCGCCGGACCCGCCTCCCGAAGGCCGACGGAGTGTGGCAGAAGCAGCACTGGTGGGGACACCCGCGCGAGGTCAGCATGATCGACTCGTCCATCTCGGTCGGGTCGAGGACGCCGGTGAGCCACGGCGAGGGGTAGCTGTCGAGGTCCGCCACTGGCTCGACCGGTGGCCCGGTCACGACCTCCCCGTCTGCAGTTCGCGAGGACACACCCGGGATCGGCAGGTGCTCCGTTCCCCCGTCGATGGCCTCCACGATGGCCTTGATCGCCAGCTCGCCCTCACCCCTGCTGACGTGGTCGACCTCCAACATCCCCTCGATCGCCGCGTCGGGAAGGAAGGTGGCCTGCGGACCGCCGATCACCACCGACGCGTCGGGGACGATCCCCTTCACCATCCGAGCGACGGCTCTCACCTGGGAGATGTTGCGCTGGTAGGCGCCAAATCCGACGAGCCTCGGGTCGTGCTCCTCGAGGTAGCCCTGCAGGTCCCGCAGGCTGAATCGGCTCGTGGAGCCGAGGCTGAGGATCTCCACCTGGTGGCCGAGCACCCTCAGCACCGCGCCCAGGTTGCCCAGGGAGATGGGGGTGACCGGGGGCGTGAACGGGTTGAAGTCGATCAGAAGGACGCGCACGAACGGCTCCGCGGGCAACGGCGAAGTATAGCCCGCCAGCCCATGCGAGCCGTGGTCGGGCCCATCGAGGTATCTTCCGGGAATCCGTGGGCCACTTAGCTGGAGGTGGGTCCGATGCCTGGTGAGGGTGCCGAGGATCGCCTTTCCGCTCGACTCGGGAAGCTGCTCCAGCACGACGAACGCCCCATCGCGGAGCGCCGAGATCTGGTGCGCCTGATGCTGCTCTTCGCCCGGCTCCCACCCCCACCCGATCCCTACGGCCTGTTCCCCCGATACCCCGAGCTCAAGGACCGGTACCTCGACGCCACGATGACCTCGGACGCCGAGATCCTCGAAGAGCGGTTCCTGGCGCTCTACAGCCACGTCCACGGCTACGAGGTCCCCTACACGCCCGAGGAGCGGCAGCGTTTCGATGCCTCGGGGGGACACCTGTGCCACGTCGGCGGACTCTCGCCGATCCTCAAGGCGCGGGCCTTCGTCGGTCCGAACACCGTGTCCGTCGACTTCGGCGCTGGAAACGGGCTCCAGGGCCTGTTGCTCCAGACCTTGTTTCCCCATCGAAAGGTGGTGCAGATCGAGCTCTCCAGCCGCCTGGTGGAGGCGGGCAGACATCTCCAGGACTGGCTGGGCATCGACGACGCGCGGGTGGAGTGGATCGTCGGTGATGTCCGCGACATCTCTCTGTCCGGAATGGACTTCGTCTACCTCTACCGTCCCCTCCGGCCCACCGGCCCGGGCGAGCGCTTCTACGAGCGGCTCGCCGCCGACCTGGAGTCGGCCGATCGTTCGGTGGTGATCTTCAGCGTAGCGGACTGCCTCGGACCCCACCTCTCATCGCGATTCGAGGTCCTCTTCACGGATGGACACCTGACGTGCTTTCGCCGCGTTGACCGCGCCCTATCGTAGGGCATCAAAATCCCTCGACGTCTGCATGTGTAGGACCCCCTTACTTGGGTTATCTGGCCGGCCCGCCGGACGACCCCCAATGGTAGACCGAACGAGTAGTGCAGATGCAGCCCAGGCCGGCCGCAAGCCCGGCATCCCGCTGGACAATGAGCCGCGGAGGGTCGACCTTCGCCGGATTGCCCTGATCCTCTTCGGGGTGTTCCTGTTCACGGTGATCTACCTCTCCCCGGAGTGGGCTCCAGCCGTGGATCCCGAAGGGAAGGAGTTCCTGCTCAGCCGGGAGGGCAAGGCCGCCCTGGCGCTGTTCGCCATCACCGTCGTCTTCTGGGTCAGCGAGGTCGTGCCGATCGGCGTGACCGCAATCATGATCGGCGTGATCCAGTCCCTGTTCCTGATCCGACCGGCACGGGTGGCGTTCACCGACTTCATGGATCCGTCGGTGTGGTTCATCTTCGGCTCACTGATCATCGGGGTGGCCTTCACCCAGACCGGCCTCACCCGGCGCCTGGCCTACCGAATGCTCATTGTGGTGGGCGAACGGACGTCGATGATCTACCTCGGCTGTTTCATCCTGACGTCGGCCCTCACCCTGATCATGGCCCACACCGCAGTGGCGGCGACCGTCTACCCCCTGTTCCTCGCAATCCTCCACCTCTACACCGATGACGAGACCCCCACCAAGTTCGGAAAGGGCCTGTTCATGGGCATGGCCTTCGTGGCCGGCGCGGGGAGCATCATCACCCTGCTCGGGGCGGCCCGCGGTGCCGTCGCGATCGGGTTCTTCGCGGACATCACCGGAAGGACGGTGGGGTTCTTCGAGCTGACCTACTACATGCTGCCCCTCGGCGTGGTGATGACCCTGCTGCTGTGGGGCTACTTCATGCTCTACTACCCGCCGGAGAAGAAGACCATCCCCGGCCTGCGCGGCCGCGTCACCAAGCTCTACGAGGGTCTGGGCCCCATCTCCACCCGGGAGATCCTCACCCTGATCATCGTGGCCGTCGCGATCGGCCTCCTGGCCGCACAAACACTATTCCCGGCCCTTCCTCGATTTGACAAGAGCGCGGTCATCCTCACCACGACCGTCCTGTTCTTCGTGTTCGGCATCCTGAAGCTGGAGGATCTCGAGGCCACGCCCTGGAACATCATCCTGTTGTTCGGCGGCGCCATGAGCATCGGTTTCTGCCTGTGGCAGACCGGGGCCGCGGAGTGGCTGGCCATCGAGTGGCTCGGCTTGTTCGAGACCGCACCGGCTATCGTCTTCATCCTTGGGATCGCCTTCTTCGTCATGATCATGACCAACTTCATCATGAACGTGGCGGCCATCGCGATCTCGCTCCCCGTGGCCCTGGTGATCGCCCCCTACGTGGACGTGTCTCCCGACGTGGTGCTCTACGCGAGTCTCGCCACCGCCGGAATGCCCTTCCTGCTGCTCGTGGGTGCCGCGCCGAATGCCATCGCCTACGCCAGCAAGCAGTTCACCACCCGGGAGTTCTTCACGGCCGGAGTCCCGGCCAGCATCTTGCTGATGGCCGTCCTCGGCGTGTTCGTGTGGCTGATCTGGCCGGCGATGGGGATGCCGGTGCTGGTAGGGGAAGCGGCCGTAGCCCCCTGAACCACTGCGCCACTGACGCCGGGCGCGGAGGGGCCGCGTAGCGGATGGCGGGGAGATGTCTCGAGTCCGACGGGATGGACCACCGCTCAGGTGTGGTCCAGATTCCGCCGCAATGTCAGCACCTCCCCGCTCGGATGGTGAAGCCGCACCTCCAACGGCATCTGCCCGGGCATGGTGTGTGTCGCACAGGCCAGGCAGGGGTCGTAGGCGCGGAAGGCCATCTCGATGCGGTCGAGGATCCCCTCATCTACGTGCCCATCGCGGATGGTCGCCTGTGCGACCTTCTTCACCGAGAGGTTCATGGCGGCGTTGTTCTGTGCCGTCGCGACGATCAGGTTGACCTTCCTGGCGATGCCGCGGCTGTCCGCCACGTAGTGGTGGAACAGGGTGCCGCGGGCCGCCTCGACCACCCCGACCCCCTCGCCAGGCCGAGCCGTGGGCACGACCCGAACGTCGGGACTGGTGATCTCCGGGTCTGTTGCCAGTCGGAGCACCTCCTCGGTGGCGAACATCAACTCCACCAGTCGGGCCCAGTGGAAGGCCAGGGTGTGGTGTATTGGCTTGCCGCCGAACACGGACACCATCCGCTCGTAGGCCGCCTGCGCCCTGGGCGTCGCCAACCCATCGGCCACGTTCAGGCGCGCCAAGGAGTTCACCCGATAGACACCGCTGTCGGGGCCGTCGACCAGCCCGGCCCAGCCCACCTGCTTGAGGTAGGGCAGCTTGAGATACGACCAGGGCTCGACGCGCTCGGCGATGTGGTCGAGGTAGTCGGCCCCCTCGTATTGGGCGAACCGCGAGCCGTCGGGCGCCACCACCCGCACCTGGCCATCGTAGAAGTTCACCTTGCCGTCCGGGTCGACGAGCCCGGCGTAGTAGGTCTCGTGACGGTAGGTGTCGCCGGTCACCAGCTCTACCAGCTCGCGGCGGCCGAGGATGGCGTCGTCCCAGAGGGCGAGGCACCGCTCGCCGAAGGCGACCAGCGACGCGCCCATTTGCTCGATCTCGTCGCGGTCGGACTCGGCCAGTGGCTTCGACATCCCGCCCGGAAGGGCCGCCACCGGGTGGATGGGATGACCCGCGATCATGCCCTGGATCCGCTGCGCGTAGCCGCGGTGGGTGAACACGTCCACGCCGACGTCGCGGCCCACCAGCTCGACGAGACCGAGAATGTTGCGCTTGGCCTTGGGCGCGTCGGGCCCCAACAGCAGATCCGGGGCGCCGAGCGCGAAGAAGTGGAGGATGTGGCTGTGGGCGATGTGGGCGTTGTAGAACAGCTCGCGCAGCTTGCGTGCCGCCGGGGGGATGGTCACGTCCCACACCGCGTCGGCCGCCTTGGCCGCGGCCATGTGGTGGGCGCCCGGACACACCCCGCAGATCTTGGGCATGATCCGGATGAGCTCTTCGACGGGACGTCCCTCGCAGAAGCGCTCGAAGCCCCGAAGCTCGACCACTTGCAGGTAGGCGTCGACCACGTTTCCGTCGTCGTCGAGCAAGATGTCGATCTTGCCGTGCCCCTCGAGGCGGGTGATCGGATCGATGAGGATTCGTCTCGTCATCGCGCAGACCTCACTTCTCGGGCGCGTCGAACAGGGAGCGGAACAGGGTCGCCGAGGGCAGGGTGAACCGGTAGAAGGTGCCGGCGACGTCCACGATGGAGCGCATCGGCGCCAGGCGCTTGTGGGTGGGAAACTCGTCCTCGTGATCGAGACCACTCAGCGATGCGACCGCGGAGAGGGCCTCTGCGCCCGGATCGAGCAGGGTCGGCGTGGGTCCGAAGCAACCGCGACAGGGCATGTTGGCTTCGATGCAGGTCGCTCCGCATCCGCCCCGGGTGGCCAGGCCCAAGCAGACCAGGCCCTGCTCGAGGAAGCATCGCTCGGGGTCCGCGACCATCTCGTGTGGGCGGTGCTGATGGGGGACCCGACGCCCGGTCCCGGTGCGGGTGTCGATCCGCGGACACTCGTCGCAGAGCGCCTTGTCGGACGCGAGGACCGTCCCGATCGGTGGCGCCGGCGCGCCCGCGGCCATGCCCAGGATCACCTCGACGGCGTCGAGGACACGGGGGAGCGGCGGCGGGCAGCCGGGCACGGTGATGTCGACGTCCACGACGTGGTGCAGCGCGCGCACGGTGGGCTGGAACGCCGGCAGCTCGAGCGCGCCGCCATCGCGGGGGGTGCGCGTCTGCGGCCTCGTGTCATCGGGGTTGTCCGTCGACGCGGTGTCTCGGTAGACCACGTCGAGGATCGAGGTCGGCGAGCACAGGTTGCCCAACCCGGGAATGCCGCCGATCGCTGCGCACGAACCGTAGGCCACCAGCACCTTGCAGCGCTCCCGCATCACGCGCGCATCCGCTTCGTGCTCACTGGTACGGATGGCGCCGTTGAAGATGCCCACATCGATCTCGCCCGGCCCCCAGGCTTCGAGGTCCGCGCGCTTGTAGTCCATGGCCACCGGCCAGTAGACGACATCGGCCGCCTCGGTGAGGTCGAGCAGCGTCGCTTCGGAGTCGAGCAGCGAGACGTCACAGCCACCGCAGGCTGCAGCCCAGTTCACTGCCAGCTTCAGCTTGTCGCCCATGCATTCACCTCGACAGCGTCGGAATCGGGTTGGGACCGAGCGCCCGGAGGTCGCGGTCCATCTGCACCAGGACGTCCACGAACTGCTGCGACTGCGGCACCCCGATGTATTCGAAGCGCAGCCGCTTGGGCGACACGCCCAGCTCTTCGAAGAGCCGCTTCATGAGGCCGACTCGACGGTCGCTCAGGTAGTTGCCCCAGGCGTGGTGGCAGTTGCGTTCCGGACACCCGGCGATCAGGACACCATCGATGCCCAGGCGGAACATCTCCGCCACCAGGCCCAGGTTGACGGACGAGGAGCAGCGGATGCGGATGCTGCGGTGGTTGGCCGGGGCGACCATCCCCTTGATCCCGGCGAGATCGCCGCCGGCATAGGCACACCAGTGGCAGAGCAACGCCAGGATCCGTGGCTCACCCGCGGGGAGCGCCTCGAAGGCCACCCGGGCCTGATCGAGGATCTGGCGGTCGCTGAAGTTGACGAGCTGAGCCGCGTGGGTGGGGCAGGAGGCGGCGCACAGCCCGCAGGCCTGACAGAACGCCGGGTCGATCACCGCCCCGTCGTCGGTCATCCGGATCGCACCGTGCGGGCAGACCGCCATGCAGGTGCGGCAGCGGATGCAGGTGTCCTCCGCCACCCGGCTCACGAACCGCCCGACCTCCTTGTGGCCAGACATCAGCAGGGGAAGTGCCTTCATCACACTGGCGCTGCCTTGCTCCACCGACTGTTGCACGACCTTCGGGCCCACCGAGCCACCGATGGCGAACACCCGGTCCACCATCGACTCGGTCGGTCGGAAGAGCCGGACCTGGTTTTCCAACGGAAAGCCGTGCAGGTCGGCCTGTACCCCGAGCTGCGCCATCAGCTCGGCCGTCCGCCGTGCCGGTGTCTGCGCGGCCGCCAGGACCACGAGGTCGGTATCGAGGACCAGCGTGCCGTCATCGACCTCGGCATCGTCGAGATCGGGAACCTCACCCGGCCGAAGGGCGACCCGTACCTGGAGCCGTCCGGCTTCGTCGGGCACGATGCCCTCGACGTCGCCATTGACGAACTCCACGCCCAACGCCTGGAGCTTGACGTAGAACGACTCGAGCGCCCGCTCGTAGGTTCGGATGTCGCCGTAGTAGACGATCACCACCTCGGTCATCGGGTGCCGCGAGACCACCCGCTCGGCCTGCTTGACCGTGGCCCCGCAGCAGGTCTTGGAGCAGTAGGGCACCCCCTCACCGGTCTTGCCCAAGGTGGCGCGCGAGCCAGCGCAGAGGACGAAGACGACCCGTTCGGGCTCCTCGCCATCCGAGGGTCGCTCGAGTCCGTGGTCGAGCAGGCGCTCGAACTCGAGACTCCGGACCACATCCGGCTCCGAACCCGCGAGGTGCTCCGAACCCGCGAGATCGACGTTGACGGAGCCGGTGGCCAGGAACACGGCGCCGAAGGTGTCCTCGAAGAGGTGGGGGCGCGCCTCGAGGTTGATGGCTGCCGTCGGACACACCGGCAGGCAGTCGCCGCACCGCGTACAG
>JAFDJI010000987.1 GCA_019307545.1 Deltaproteobacteria bacterium
GCAGCCAGGTAGGCCTCGTATTTGCGGACCGCCAACTCCCGTTCTGGGAGGGTGGCCTGGACCGCCGGGTGGGCCACCGCATCGTCCAGCCACCTCCTGAGCGCGGGGCGGGCCGTGAACAACGCCGCCAATCCGGAGAGGTGTCGCATCCAGTCGAACCGAGCCCAGAACGGGGCGAGGTGGAAGGAGAGCAGGCTCGGGATCACCCCGCCCGACGTCTCCAGGGTGCGCTCGAGTTGATCGAGCTCCGCCTCCACCAAGGGCTTGAGCGCCGCGAAACCCTCCGGATCCGTCCCACGCCCGTAGAACGCCCTCAGCACGACCGCGTCGAACTGCTTCATTGCCAGGCGGTGCAGCGCGCGACGACCGGGGTCCGACGGGTAGGCGTCCGCCCAGTTGAGGGACTCCGCCAGGTAGTCGTTGATGACCTGGGACTCGTGCCGAAGGTGACCGTCCAGCAGCAGAGGCGTCTTTCCCGTCGGCGAGAGGCGCAGGAAGTCCTCCGGCTTGTTCTTCAGGTCGATCTCGCGGTGCTCGAAGGGCACCTGCCGGTGGGTGAGCAGGGCGCGGGTGCGCTGCGCGAAGGGACAGATGTCGGCGGAGTACAGGACGAGCATGGCGTCCTCTGGGTACGCCGCTGGCATGGTTCCGGCAACCCGAGGTGTCCCCTACGGGTGCCGCCTTGGGAGGTTGGTCACCGGATCCAGCCCTGCCTGGTTCTCGGCGCCGCGCTCACCGCGATGGCCGGACAAGTGCGCCAGGGTGTCCTCGAGGCGGAACACCAGCGCCCGCTCCGACTCCAGCTCCGGGTCGCGGTCGGACCGCAGGACGGACGCCAGCTGGTGGACCAGTTGGTATGCACCCTCCTGGTCATTGTTCTCGTGGTGAAGGGAGGTGGCCTTCTTCAAGGTGGTCACCTCGTCCACCAACACCCGCCCGCGCCGTAACCCGATGCCTGACTCACTGGTGGCGGCGAGGGGGAGCGCCACCGTGGTGGGCGCACGAGCGCCGTCGCGGGGCTCGTAGTCCAGGAACACCGACCCCACGGTGTCGCCGACCCGCACCCGGCTGGCCGGCTGCCCGAGCTGGTTTCCAGAGGCGAAGGCAACGTAGATCGCCCCCGCACGCTTGCTCAGGAACAGGGTGGCCACCTCCATCCGGATGGCGCCGTCCTCGGTCCACTCGATGGCATCGCCGGGAACGCCGTACACCCCGTCGACCTTCAACCCGTCCGTCGGCGAGACCTCGAGAACCATGTCGTAGGCCAACTCCACCACCATGGTGTCGAAGTCGTCGGCGAACACCTCCCGCATCTTGCGGGCGTCGGGGAAGAAGAACAGGTTGCCTCCCCGCACGCTGCTCACCTTGGTGGCCAGCTCGGCCCCGAACTGCACCCCGACCCCGATGGTGGTCATCCCGACGCCATGTTGGGAGGCCCCTTCCGCCATGCCCATGAAGCTCGCGGCGTCGGTGCGGCCGGTGTTGGGGCGCTCGTCGGTAAACAGCATCACCCGGGTGGTGCCGTCGAAGCCCCGCCGGGTCTCGTGGGCCACCTCGAACCCCTTCGAGAGCCCCGCCTCCAGGTTGGTGGAGCCCTGGATGGCGATGGATCGAACTCCGGCGCGCATCGCCTTCCTATCGGTGGTGGGCCCCATGTGGACCGACACGCTGCTGCCGTAGGTGACGATCGAGAGCTGGTCCCCGGGCCGAAGGTGGCGGTCGACGACCTCCATCAACGCAGCGCGCACCGTCTCGATGGGCTGACCGCCCATGGAGCCGCTCTTGTCCACCACCGCGACCAGGTTCAGGGGCGGGCGCTGGAAGGTGTCCTCGGTGAGCATGGTGGCGAAGCCGATCTGTGCCAGGTACCGAGTGTCCTCCCGTACCAGCAGGGAGGTCTGCATCGCCTCCCCGTGGGCGCAGAACAGGCGGTGGCAAGGGCTCCTCGACTCGATGGGAAGGTCGTGCTCCGAAAACAACCCCTCGGGGGTGATGGTGCGGGGGTGTGGCACCTCCCCCGCGTCCACGCGGTCGCGGAAGTAGCCGATGTCCTGGGCACCGCCCTGGGTGACCCCCAGCTCTCCGCTCAGCTCCATGCCCGAGAAGTCGTAGGACATCCGCATCGGCGAGGCCGACGGCGCCGGGAGGACCATGTCTTCGTCGTCATCGTCGGTGGAATCCTGCGCGAAAGCCAGGGGGATGCCGAGGAG
>JAFDJI010000988.1 GCA_019307545.1 Deltaproteobacteria bacterium
GAAGGACCGGCACCCCGGCGTCTTTCGCCACCCGGAAGGCGCCCCGGTTGAAGCGCGCGAGGCGGGCGTCGAGAGAGCGCGTCCCTTCCGGGAAGATCAGGACCGAGATCCCGTCCCGGAGCGCCTGGTGAGACTGCGCGAGGAACCGCTGCACCGACGCTTCGCTGGTCCCCAGCAGGATCTGCCTGGTGAAGCGCATGTACCGCCCGAGCAGGAAGACCCGGTCCAGCGACTGTTTCCCCACGACCCGCAGCGGGATCCGCAGCCCCATGCACGCGGGGATGTCGAGGACGGAGGTGTGGTTGCACACGACAACGTAGGGACCCGGGCCGAGGTCGGCAGTTGCGGTGCGGCGCAGGCTGATGGCCGGGAGCACGCGGTAGAGCACCCGCCCCCACAGCAGGTGGTTCACCCACAGACAGACCTTCCGCTTCGGATCGAAGGGCAGCGCCACCACCTGCAGGGTGACCCCCACCACCAGGTTCACCAGGGACACCCATAGGAAGATGGAGAGGTTGATGACGCCAACGACGTGAGAGAGCAGGGACCAGGACATCTGGGGTTTTTCTTGGCGGGACGGGCAGAAACCCACCTAACATCATTGTCATGCTGACCGAGTCGGCTTGCCTGGCTGCCAACCTATGGAGCACGGAATGAAGGTCGCAGTGTGGTTGACGACGCCCCTGGTGCTCTTTGGGTGCAAGGGGGAAGAGGAGCAGGAGGTCGTCCTTCCCCCCAGCGCGCCGGTGGTATCGGTGACGCCCCATATGGCGACCAGTGCCCAAGACATCTCCGTGGTCATCGACGAACACAGCATCGACCCGGCGGGCCTGTCCGTGTCCTATCGCTATGAATGGGCCACCATCGGAGGCGAAACCGCAGAGGGGGACACGCTTTCTGCTTCGGCCACCGCCCGTGGGGAGCAGTGGACCGTCACCGTGACCCCCTACAACGGCGAGATGGACGGATCACCGGGCGAGGCCACGGCGGTGATCGTCAACGCTCCTCCCGCACTCGACGGCGTCAGCTTGGACCCGCCCAACCCCGACTCCACCACCGACCTCACCTGTGTCGCCGGGACCACGAGCGACAACGATGGCGACGTGGTGAGCCTGCTGTACCACTGGTCGGTCAATGGCTCCGGCCTGTCGGTACCCCAGTCCACCCTGGCGGCGACGAACTACACCAGGACCGATACCGTCCGCTGCGCGGTCACCCCGACCGACGGCTTCGATTCGGGCGCATCGGCATTCGCCGAGGTGACCATCGCCAACGGCCTGCCCTCCTTGGACGAGGTCACCCTCGGTCCGGTTGGCGCCACCGTCTCGGACGACCTCCTCTGTGTGCCGGGTACGGCCACCGACCCCGATGGCGACGGGGTAACCCTGTCGTTCGCCTGGACGGTGGGCGGATCTGCCGTCGCGGAGACCAGCGCCACCCTGACCTCGGGCAACTTCGAGAAGGCTCAGGAGGTGGTCTGCATCGTGACCCCGAACGATGGTGCCGACAGTGGTTTTTCGGTGCCCAGCGACGGGTTGACCATCGCCAACAGTCCGCCAGTGGTGCACAGCGCAGTCATCACCCCCGATGCGCCGCGCACCCTAGACATGCTCGAGTGCCAGTACAGCGCATCGGACCCCGACACGGACTTCCTCACGCCTCGCTTCACCTGGGAGGTGAACGAGGTCGTCCAGAGCGAAGCCTCCTCCACCCTCTTCTCAACCGACTTCGTCCGCGGCCAGGACGTCCTGTGCACCGTCACCGTCAATGACGGCACGGTCGACAGCAACACGGCCACCTCGGAGGAGGTGGAGGTGGCGAACACGCCTCCGGTCGTTACCGCCATCACCTTCGACCCCGACCCGGCCTACACCAACACCCACCTTCACCTACGCGTGGACCGTCGAGGGAGGGTCCGCGGGTGGCGATGCGTCAAGCCTGAGCCACACCGAGTTCGACAAGACCGATGCCGTCATCTGTACCGCGCTGCCCCATGACGGGATCGAGCCGGGCACTGCCGTCGCGTCGTCGGCTTTGGAGATCTCCAACACGGAGCCGTCCATTACCGGCGTGAACATCTCCATCTCTCCCACCGGGCCCGCCTACACGGACGTCACGCTCACCTGTGAGCCCGAAGGCGATGCGGATCTCGACCAGGACACCGTCT
>JAFDJI010000277.1 GCA_019307545.1 Deltaproteobacteria bacterium
GGGAACCTCGTAGGGCACCTCGCCCGTGAGCATCTCCCAGAGCACCACCCCGAAGGCGTACACGTCCCACGCACGAGGATCGATGGGCACAGGCTGCAGCCACTCCGGCGGCGCGTAGGCCGGTGTCCCGAACATGGTTCCGGCATCGGTGATGCGGTCCTTGGTCGCCTCGATCGCCAGACCGAAATCCACCAGCTTCAACTGCCCGTCGGGGCGAATCAGGAGGTTCATGGGCTTGATGTCGCGGTGGTAGACGCCCTTGCCGTGCAGGTACACCAGGGCTGAGGCCAGCTGTTCCGCCACGGACAGCGCCTGCGCAAAGCGCAGCGAATGGTCCTCCTCCAACCAGTCCTCGAGCGGAAGGCCCTCCACGAACTCCATCTCCAGGTAGGCCGGAAGCGAGCCCAGGTTGACACTGCTCACCTTGACGATGTTCGGATGGTCCAGGTCGAAGAGGATCTCGGCCTCTCGCACGAACCGTGCCTTTGCGCTCTCGTCGTGCATGATCGCCGAGTCGAGGAGCTTAATCGCCGCGTGGATCCGGGTGGCGTGGCGATTGTGGCAACGGTACACCGACCCCATCCCGCCCCTGCCGAGCTGCTTTTCGACGACCCACACCCCAATCTGCTGGTCGACCTCTGACGTGTCCCTCCCGACGTCCGGCTGCGTCGGCGTTGCTGGCACTTCATCCACCACGCCTTTGTCATCCGGCTCGGCCGCTGCCTCCGTCTCGGGGGGCGTCAGGGTCGGAGTCACCGGGCGCCTCTGCACGAAGCTCTGGTGCGGTATCAGGGATCGTCGGCGTCCGCCGGGCCGACGCGGGGGCCGTTTGGGGGGCATTCAGTCTAAGCTCCGCTCCGTGGACACCATATCTTGTGTGATCGCCTCCAGGATCCGGAACCCCCCCGTTCCCCGGGGGCCGTGGTTACAGTGATGCCCAATGGCACCGGAAATGCCCGACACGCAAGATGAGCGCGTGCCCAAACGAATCGTGCTCTACGACGGGGTATGCGGGCTGTGCGACCACTCCGTGCAGTTCCTGATCCGCCACGACCGCGGACTGTCCTTCCGCTATGCCCCCCTACAGGGCGAGACCGCTGCCGCGCTCCGCCGAGGCCACCCGGAGATCCCCGAGGACCTGGACACCGTGGTCCTGGTGGAGGACGGCCAGGTCCACCTCCGCAGCCGGGCGGCGTTTCTCGCAGCGCGCCAGCTTCGGTTCCCCTATTCACTGCTGGCCTGGCTGCGGGTCCTTCCGCGGCCACTCACCGACCTCGCCTACGGGATGGTCGCCCGCGTCCGGTACCGGATCTGGGGCCGGATCGACCGGTGTGCGCTGCCACCTCCCGGGCTCGAAGAGTTCTTCCTTCGCTGAACCGCTCCACGGACGGGTCCAACCCGAAACCGAGGAAGCGGAAGTCCAGGCTCCCGGAATGGCGGCTCAAGCCGGCGCCGAAGCTGCCGAATAGAGCATGATGGTCCCCATGCGAACTCCCGGTGCGATGCTGATCCTGGCTGTGCCGCTCGCCGCACATGCGGCGACATGGCAGGTTCCCGGGGACTTCTCACACATTGACGTGGCCATCGCAGAGGCTCTCCCCGGCGATCGCATCGAGGTGGGACCCGGGGCCTGGACCAAACAGCTGTTGATCGAAAAGGACCTGGAAATCGTTGGGACAGCAGGCCCGACCGCCACGAAGATCAAGGTCGTGGGAGACGCGAATCCCTCGGTGCGCATCAGTGGGGCCATCGTGCTGCTGGAGGGCTTTCGCATCAGCAACGACAGCGCGCGGGCCATCGAGATCGACGGCGCCACGGTGGACCTGGTCGACATCACGATCACGGGCCAGAGCACTGCCGACTCGGGGGCCGCCATTTGCGTGGTAAACGAGTCGGACGTCCTGATCGACGGCTCGACGTTCGAGGACAATGTCAGCGGCCTGCACGGCGGTCACATCTTCTCGGAAAACTCCTCCCTGACGATCCGCAACTCGAGCTTCATCTCCGGGACCGCGGCGAAGTTCGGCGGAGCCATTGCGTTCGACACGGGGGAGACCCACCGGCTCGACGTGACCGCGAGCGCGTTGTTGGGCAACAGCGCGACCTCCGGGGGAGGACTGTGGGTGTCTGGAGATGACGGCACCGTGGGGTTGACGTCCAATGTGCTCGACGCCAACACGGCCGAGTCCGGAGGGGGCCTGTACGCAAAGGCCATCGGCGAGATCACGGCGGGCGGCAACCTCTTCTGCCGCAACGACGCGACGCTCGAAAACGGCGGGGCCGTCTACGCCGAAGACATCGGGGTTTCCGGCGACAACGAGTGGACCAACAACCTGTTCGTGGAAAACACGGCGATCGCGAATGGCGGCGCGCTATTCGTGAAGGGCCAGAAGACGCGCCTCCGCAACAACCACCTGCTCGCGAACGGCGCCGGCGGGAACGGAGGCGCGGTGTACTTCGACGCCTCGACGTACACTTTCCTCAACAACCTCGTCGCCTACACCCAGACGGGCGACGGTGTCCACGCGACGTCGTCCGTCGCCCTCCTGTACGGCGACTGGTTCGACAACACCGCGCAGCACGTGTCCGGCGCGCTCGACCTCGGCAACCTCGGAAACGGCACGCTCTACGACGATCCCCTGCTCGTCGCCTACTCGACGGACGGGAACTGCGGGAACGACGACTTTCGACCCGCACCAGGCAGCCCACTCATCGACGCGGGCAGCCCGGCCCACAAGGACCCCGACGGCTCGGATGGCGATATCGGCGCCTTCGGTGGCCCCGACAGCGCTCCCGATCTCCTCGATGGGGATGGCGACGGGGTCTCTTTTGTCTACGACTGCAACGATCAGGACAGGGATGTGAGTCCGATCGCGCTTGAGGTGTGCGACCCGGCCGATGTCGACGAGGACTGCGACGGGTTCGCGGACGACCTGGACCCGGAGGGCGCCCAGGGCGCACCGTCGTGGTACGGCGACGGGGATGGAGACGGGTACGGCGATGCCTCGGACCCCCGCGGGGTCACGTGCGACGGTGCGGTGGGGACCGTTGCCAACGCTCTGGACTGCGACGACGATGATGGTGCCATCCACCCCGACGCCGACGAGGTCTGCGACCCGGACGATACCGACGAGGACTGCGATGGGCTTGCCGACAACGACGACCCCGAGGGCGCCCTGGGCGAGACCTTCTGGTATGACGACGCCGACGGCGACGGGTATGGCGACGCGTTCGACCCCGGCGTGACGGCCTGCGATGCCCCCACGGGATCCGTGGAAGACGCCCTCGACTGCGACGACGGCGACCACCTCATCAATCCCGATGGCGCCGAGGTATGCGACCCGGAGCACGACGACGAGGACTGCGACGGCTTGGCCGACGATGCCGACCCCGATGTTACCGGCAGGGCCGATTTGTGCCCGGACACCGACGGAGACGGCTTCGGCGACGCGTCGACCGTTCCGGTCACCGTCTGCCCGTCGGAGGGGTGGGTGGTCGATTGCACCGACTGTGACGACCTGGACGGGACAGTGCACCCCGGCGCGGACGAGCGAACCGGGGATGGGGTCGACCAGGACTGCGACGGGACCGACGCGCGCATCCGGTACGGCAACGGAGCCCCGGGCACTTGCGGATGCGGGTCCGGGTCCGCACCGGCGGGATGGCTTTGGGTCCTGCTGATGGCGTTGGCGATGCGGCGGCGCGCAGGCGAACCAGGTTCGGAGCGAGGACCGTCGTGTTGACCCGTGGGGTCCGCCGCTGGATCACGCTCGCCCCCGCACTTCTGGCCGTCGTCTCGATCGGCGCCGCTCGGGCACAGGGGCTCGACGCCACCGGGCCGGCGCTCATGCCGCCGGATGGGGACCCGGCGCAGCCAGTGCGGGTTGCCGCTCCCTGGGCGTTGCCAACGGGCAACTTCGCCGCCGGTGTCCACCTCGAGTACGTCTCCAACCCTCTGGTTCAGTACGTCCACGACGGCGGTGAGGTGGTGTCGGATCCACTGATCCGCCATGCCCTCGGTGCGCGGCTCTCTGTGGGGTGGGCAGCCCATCCTCGCTTCTCGCTGATGGCGGACCTGCCATTTCGGTTGACGCTTGATGGCCAGGAGAACGCGCTGGGCCCCGCCCTGGGGGACGCGAGCCTGTGGGCGTGCCTGAACCTGGCGGAATCCGACCCCCAGGGTTTCACTCTCGCGGTGGTGCCCTATTTGCAGGTCCCCACCGGAGCGAGAGACAAGTACGCAGGCGCGGGCACCCTTCGAGGCGGTGGGCTCGTCACGGGACGGATTCGCGGCGACCGCTGGTCGTTCAGCACTGAGATGGGGGTCGGCACCGAACCCGCGGTGCCCTCCCTCGAGCTGTCCGGAGGCGTCGCGGGACGGGCCGGCGCGGCCGCAACGTGGCTGCCCCGACCCGAGGTGGGGATGGGGGTGGAGGCCCGTACCTGGATACCACTCTCAGCGCCGATGCAGTCGGAGCGGGGGTCGCCCAGCGAGGTACTCGCCACCGTCCGCGCGAGACACCCCAACGGAGCATGGATTCTCGGAGGTGTGAGCCATAGTCTCACCAACGGGGTGGGGATGGGCTCGTGGAGCGGCTTCGTCGGCGTCGGGGGCACGTTCCGAGTGTCGCCCGAGGAACGCGTCTCGGAGCCCACCATCCTCGTGGTGAGCGACCCCGACGGGCAGCCGGTGCGGGGAGCCGTCCTTTCCGTCCGGGACACCATCTTGGGCACGACAAACGCCTGGGGACACCGCCGACTCGACCCAGCCTTCCCGGCGCAGACCCTGTCGCTCTCGGCCTCCGGCCTGCAGACCACAGAGGTAGCCCTTCCGGAAGCGGGTGAGTTGGCGGTGACCCTGCCCTGGGCCCCGGTGCCGTTGGAGATCCGGGTGGTCGACCAGGCGGGCTCCCCCGTGGACGCCGAGGTCACGATGCATGGGCCCGCGCGGACCGAGGGCGCGGAGGTGGAGCCGGGGGTCCTGCACTACCTGCTGGAGCCGGGTACCTGGGCGATGGACGTCACGGCGCCGGGCATGGGCAGCCAGTCCCGCACCGTCGTCGTTCCCAAACGCCGGACGTCGCCCCTCGCGCTCGAGGTCGTCCTGGTCGAGGAGGGAGGCGACGCCGTCCTGGACCTGCTGGTGACCGACCCGGAAGGCCGGCCGGTGGAGGGGGCCGTGGTGCTGTTGAACGGCGCACCCGTCGGAACGACCTCCACCGGGGGTGACCTCGCTGTCGGCGGCCTGGCCGCAGCCGACCACCGGGTCGAGGTGCGCTCCAAGCTGCTCGCGGGGGACGAAGAGCGGCAGATCTCGCTGCCGGCCGCGGAAACGGCGAAGATCGGGGTCTCTCTGGGCTACGCGCCGGGCACGGTGCGGTTGGTGGCCCGAGGCCCGGACGGGGCGGTCGTCGACGGACTGGTCCGGGTGCGGGGGCCCACGATCCTGCCGCCAATGCCGCTGGGGGAGGACGGCGAGCGGCTGGTGATCCTGCCACCCGGGAGGTGGGTCGCCCTGGTGTCCTCCCCCGCATTGGGCATGCAGGAGCGCACCATCGACGTCTCGGAGAACTCACCAGTCCCGCTCCTGGTGGAGTACACCCTTCAGCCCTACCAGCCCGGTGAAGCGGAGCTGATCGTGCGGGTCCAGGACCGCTCCGGCGCACCCCTGGACGGA
>JAFDJI010000278.1 GCA_019307545.1 Deltaproteobacteria bacterium
GGCGACCGGGTCGGGCGGCATGAAGGGGTGTTGGTACGGAAAGACCCCGAAGAAGAAGCTCTTCACGTCGCCGTGCACCGTGGCCTCGACCTCGGGCTCGGCGGCGAAGGCCATCCCCGTCAAGAGCAGCCAGGTGATCATTTGTGGTTGTCCTCGTCGAGGCCGGCCACGAGGTGGAGCAGGGTGGTCTTCCCGGAGCCGGACGGCCCCGGGCGTCTGGGGCGCGCGGCCAACCATACTCTGTGCGTGGAAACCGCGTCACCCCGGAGCGAGGCGACGACGGGCGCTGGCGGGTGGTGGCGACCCTGCCCCCGGGTTTGCTGGAACCTCCCTTCCTCCACCCGGTACGGTAGGGGGGCCCCGACCAGGGATTGTCCATTGGACCGCGTCGGCCCCTACCAGATCCTGCACCCACTGCGGCGTGGCGGACGCGGTGTAGTGTACCGGGCCCGGGCCGTCGATGGGGATGTCCTGGCAGACGTCAAGACGGTGGCGCCCGACGACATCGCCGGGGAGGCCGCTCTGCGCAGGGAGATCCGGGCCCTGGCGGAGCTGAGACACCCGGGAATCGCCCGGGTGATCGAATCCGACGTGCACGCGAAGCTCCCCTGGTACGCCATGGAGGCCCTGGAGGCCCAGCCGCTCCGCGCCTGGTCCAAAGAGGTCGTCGCCCCAGAGCAACGTGATGACGGGCTGTCTCCGAAGGGGCTGACGCTGATCCTCTCGCTGGTGCGAGAGCTGTGTGGACCCCTCAGCTACCTCCACGGCCAGGGGCTCGTGCACTCCGACCTTCGCCCGGGCAACCTGGCGGTGCGCCCGGACGGCTCGGTGGTGCTCGTCGACCTGGGGTTGGTCACCCGCTTCAGCGGGCGGTCCAGCCGGGAGTTGCTCGACGTCACCGGCATCGGCGCTGGAAGTGCGCCGTACACGGCACCCGAGCAGCTTCGGGGCGAGCTGTTCGACGCGCGAGCCGACCTGTACGCACTCGGCTGCATCCTGTACGAGTTGCTCACCGGCGAGCCGCCCTTCGCCGGTCGGAACGTGCCCTCCGTGGTCCGAGCCCACCAAGAGGAAGCCCCGGCGCCTCCCTCCGCCCGCATCACAGGCATCCCGCCCGAGGTGGATGCCCTGGTGCTGCACCTCCTGGCCAAGCGTCCCCGAGACCGCGTCGGGTTCGCCGTGGACGTGCAGCGGGCACTCGCCAGGCTCACCGGGGAGGAGGGTCCGCCCGAAGCCGCTCCTCCCTACCTGTACCGCCCCCGCCTCCACGGCCGACAATCGCTGCTCCAACGGGTCGAGGACACCCTGGACGCGCTGCCCTCGGAGGGGGGGAAGATGGTTCTGGTCGGCGGGGAGAGCGGGTCCGGCAAGACCCGCTTTGCCCTGGAAGCGGCGCGGCTCGCCGCCCAACGGGAGATGCGAGTGGTGGTCGGGTATGGCGAGCCAACACGCGGCAAGCACGTCGCGGCGCCACTCCACCCATTCCGCGGGCTAGCCCGGGCGGAGATCGACCTGTGCCGGCGCAACCCCGGCGTGGTGTCGGGGTCGACCCTGAAGATCCTCACCGCGGTGGATCCGCGGTTTGGCGTACTCCCGGCCGTCCAGGGCCAACCCGAACCACCCGAGCTGCTCCCCCGAGCCGCGAAGTATCGATTGTTCGTCGCCGCCTTGGAGATGCTGCACGCCCTCGCCAAGCAGGCCCCGGTGATGCTGGTGGTCGACGACCTGCAATGGGCGGACGAGCTGACGCTTTCAGTGTTCTCCTTTCTCCAGCACGACCACCTGCGCGACCTGCCCGTACTCATCCTGGGAACCTGGCGCACCGATGAGCCCAGCCACGATCTGAAGGACTTCCTGTCCTCCACCGACGCGATGCAGCTCAAGCTGCGGCCCCTGGACGACGCCGGCGTCACCTCGATGGTCCAGGACATGCTGGCGATGGAGCCGCCACCCCAGCAGCTGGACCGGTTCCTCACCGCGCACTCCGGAGGCAACCCCTTCTTCGTGGCAGAGTTCCTCCTCGCCGCACTCTCGGACGGCTTTCTCCGCCGCGATCCGGAACGAGGTTGGAGCTTCGGCCCTCCCGGTCATCCGGGGCCAGTAGACGACCACCTCGACCTTCCCCGGTCGGCAAGAGACCTGGTCGCGCGCCGCCTGGACCGCCTTCCCTGGAACGGGCGCCGCATCGTGGAGACCGCCGCGGTGCTCGGACGGGAGGTACCACTGGACCTCCTCGGCCCGGTGGCCAACCTCAACGAGGGGGCACTCCTGGGTGGGGTGGCGACCCTGCTGCGGCTGCACATCCTGGAGGAGTCCACCGCCGAGACCCTTCGCTTCGTCCACGAGCCCGTTCGCGAGATCGCCTACGAGCGGCTCGAACCACGGGTCCGGGCCGCGTACCACCGAGCCGCGGCCTCGGTGTTGGAGGCGGACTCCAGGACCTGGCTGCAGCGGCTCCCGGAGCTGGGATTCCACTGGGAACAGGCCGGTGAGCCGGCGCGCGCCCGTGCGGTGTACCTGGCGGCGGCCCGGACCGCAGCCACTCGGCACGGTATGCAGGAGGCGGAGCGGCTGTACCGCGCCAGCCTGCGCCTGGCGGAGCGTCCGGCGGACCGGGTGGCGGCCTCGCTGGAGCTGGGAAGCGAGATCCTGTGGATCCAGGGCCGCACCGAGGAAGCACGCAAAGAGCTGCTGGTGGGCCTCGAGGCCGCGCGCGCCACCGACAACCGGCCGGCGCAGGCCCACGGGCTGCTGTGGCTCGGCCGCACCGAGCACATCCAGGGGAACTTCGAGGAGGCCTGGGAGCTGTTCGGCGCCGCCCGAGACCTGGCCCGTGGCCTCGGCGACGTCGCCGTGGAAGGCATGGCCACCGCACGCCTGGCGTCCGTCCACCACGCACGCGGCGAGCACCGCGAGGCCCGGACCACCTACGAAGAGGCCCGACGACTGCACCGACTCGCCGGTGACCGCCGCTCCGAGGGCGAGACCGCTGGCAACCTGGCGCTGCTGCTCCACGAGCAGCTCGGCGACACCGCCCGCGCCCTGGCCCTGTACGAAGAGGCGCTGGCCATCCACCGCGAGGTGGGCCACCGCCGGGTGGAGGGGCACGTGCTGGGCAACCTGGCCCTGCTGTACCAGCGCAAGGGAGACCTGGCGAAGGCCCGCACCCTGTACGAACAGGCCCGTACCATCAACCGCGAGGTCGGCGACCGGGTGTTCGAGGGCATCGCGGTGAGCAACCTCGCCAGCCTCACCCGAGACGAGGGGAGCCCCGAGGTCGCCGCCTTCCTGTACGAGGAGGCGCTGACCATCCACCGAGAGGTGAAGAACCGCCAGATCGAGGCGATGGTCCTCACCGAGATCGGGGAGATGGAACGCCTGGTGAACGGCAACCTGCAGAAGGCCGAAGACCTGCTGTCGTCTGCGGAGGCGGTGTTCCAGGAGGTTGGGGACCAGCTCTACCAGGCCATGGTCCATTGCGAGCGCGGCCACCTCGCGTTGGCAAAGGGTGAGGCCGCAGAGGATCACCTGGTCGCGGCATGCGCCATCGCCGCGCGCATCCGTGCGGGCCTCGAAAGCTCGCTCGGCCAGGCGATTGCGGTCCTCTCCCGGGCGGTACAGGGGCACGCCAGCGGCGCGCCGATGTTCCGGGGGTCGCTGGTGGCGGAGATCCCCCGGGGAATGCGCCGCTACTTGCGGGACGAGGGGCTGCTCCGCGCTCGGTGAGCATGACGGGTGCCCGAGTGCCCACGAGGGTATGGGTGATGTAGTCCTTGCGGGAAGCACTCCTCGCGTGGACAACACGGAACGTCAATGTCAGAGGGGCGCCGGCTCGGCCAGTACGAACTGATCGAGTCGCTCGGTGCGGGCGGCATGGGAGAGGTCTGGCGTGGACGCCACCTCCTGCTGGATCGGCTCGCTGCGGTGAAGCTGATCCGCCCCGACGCTTCTGGTGTTGGGCGCGACCAGCTGTTGGAGCGTTTCCTGCGTGAGGCACGTGCAACCTCGACGTTGCGGTCACCGCACACCGTGGAGCTATACGATTTCGGGGTCACGGATGACGGTGCCTTCTACTACGTGATGGAGTTGTTGCATGGCGTCGACCTCAGGTCGATGGTGGACCGCCACGGACCCCTCGGCGCCGACCGCACGATTCACATGGTCCGGGGGGTGTGTGAGTCGCTTGACGAGGCGCACCAGCGTGGCCTCCTTCACCGAGACATCAAGCCCGCCAACATCTTTGCGTCCCGGCTCGGCTTGGTGTTCGACTTCCCGAAGGTCCTCGATTTCGGATTGGTGAAGGCGATCACCGACACCGCGGTCCATGGCAGCCAACTCACTGCTTCCAACGCAGTTTTGGGAACACCCGCCTTCATGGCTCCGGAACTGGCTACCGGTTCCACGGAGGTGGACGCGCGGGCCGACCTGTATGCGCTCGGATGCGTCATGTACTGGCTGCTGACGGGACGGTTGGTGTTCCACGCCGACAGCGCAATGGCCATGGTCATGGCCCACCTTGGGGAAGTGCCCACTCCACCATCCGACCACTCCGAGCTACCGATACCGCCCGAGCTCCGCGACGTGGTGATGCGATGCCTGGAGAAGAACCCGAAAGACCGTTTCTCCTCTGCCGCGGAGCTTGCGAGGACCCTGGCAGACGTCCCCTTGGAGGAGCCGTGGACGCAGGCGCGAGCGAGGAAATGGTGGCATACCCACCTGCCGGGCCCAGCGGAGGACACGAACCAGGCCTGGTCGCCCCGCGCACGCGACGTCTCCCTCAGCCTGGAGACTTCTGGTCAGGCGACCGACGCGCCGTTCACGAACGATGGGACAGGTGGTCGGCGCTGGATACCGGCAGTTGTGGCTGCGACCGTCCTCTTGGTCGCGGTCATTGGGGTGGTCGGCGCGTTCTCTGGATGGTTCGTCCCCTCCCCCGTGCCAGATAGCCAAACCGCAGACCAGGCGAGCGCGGTGACCGAGCACCCGGTGGAGCCGATAGGAGCGCCCACCGCGGAGTCCACGGAGGCGTCGAAAGAGGAGCCCATGATCGCGCCTGCGGCGGAGCCGCTGCCCGGGCCTGCAGCAAACCAGCCAATCGACCCTCCAAGGAAGCCGAGGGTGGAGCCTGTCGCGGAGCCCGCGGCCGAGCCTGTGGAGGAGTCGGAGCCCATGGCAGCGACAGAGCCCATCCCAGCCTCGGAGCCTGAGGCGGCAAACCGCCAGACCCTTGCCGGCATCGAACTCGGCGCAACGCTCCCGTCGGCGCGTGAGGTGCAGGGAGGTGCCGCTCGTCGCCCGTACACCTGTGTGCCCTACACGCCCTCTCGTTTCGACTGTCGCGGCTACTACACCGCCACCCGCGAGGGCTGGATGCCAGGCAGTGGAACGTGGCTGCGCCGCATTGCGACCTGCGAGGGTCGCGTTGTCCACGCCGTCGAACTGTCGAAGCGATGGTCACCCGAAGCGACAGCGGATCAAGACGACGAGATTCAGGCATCCAAGAATCCGCAGGACGATGCACGGGCCACCACGGCCGTAGTAGCTGCTGGCCTTCTCGCGCAAGGCTACGCGAGGACGAAGAGCGAGAGCGGCAACGACGGTCGCAGACGCGGGGGCGCGTGGGAGGTTGCCGCGTTCGCGGTGGGTGCCACCACGGCCACGCTACG
>JAFDJI010000279.1 GCA_019307545.1 Deltaproteobacteria bacterium
GTGATGCCGCTTCGGGTGACCTCGATGGCACCTCGGACCTTGGAGGCCTGTGCGAAATGCTTGTCGAGCAGGGTCTGTACCAGCTCGAACCCCACATCGACCAACAGTTGGGGCTGGTGGGAGAGGACCTGCAGGTGGCGGTTCTCCATGTCCCCGCCGGTGTACACGTCAAGGCCCAGGTTGCGGAGGAGTTGGACCGACCCTGGATCGGTGGTGGCGGGGCTCGCCGCGCTCAACACGAACGTGCCACCGCCCAGCGTCAGCTCGCGCACCAGCGCGGCGGTCAGGGTGGTGATGTGCATGTTCAGCGCGATGGTCAGGCCTTCCCACGGGCGGGATGCGGCCCACCTGTTTCCGAGCAGCGGCAGGATGGGGAAGAACGCGTTGATGAGGCCGACCTCACGCTCGGCTCGGAAGGCCGGGTCCTGGTTGTGGCCCATGGGTGCCCCTCCCGCTGGGACGGAGGAAGACCGCGGGTAACGCATGCCAGGTCGGTGGACCAACCCCATCCCAGGCTAGACGGCGAGGCGCTCCACCGCTGCGAAGAAGAGGCCGTGGGTGCGTAGGGTCTCGACGACCTCGGACGCGCAGTCGTAAACGGTGCGGCCGTCGGTGTTGATCGCCAACTCCGGGTTCACCGGGGACTCGTAGGGAGCGGATATTCCGGTGAAGTTGGGGATGGTCCCCGCGCGCGCCTTCTTGTAGAGCCCCTTCGGATCGCGCCGCTCGCACACGTCGAGAGGCGTGTCCACGAAGACCTCGAAGAACCGCCCCGCGTCGAGCAACGCACGCGCGGCATCGCGGTCCGTCCGGTAGGGGGAGATGAAGGCGGTGAGGCAGATGAGGCCGGCGTCTGCCATCAGCTGGGCTACACACCCGACCCGGCGGATGTTCTCGGTGCGATCGGAGGGAGAGAAGCCGAGATCCGCGTTCAACCGGTGCCGCAGGTTGTCGCCATCGAGCACATAGGCGGTGACCTCCTGCTCGAGCAGGATTTGCTCAACCCGACGCGCCAACGTGGACTTGCCGGACCCGGACAAGCCCGTGAACCACACCACAGCCCCTTTCTGGCCCATGTGGAGCTCCCGCTCCTCTCGGGTCACGTGGGAACCCTGCCAGGTGATGTTCTTGGACTTGGGCGGCTTCATTCGGTCTCCTATCCGGTCGTCGCTGGCGGCGGCGAGTATCCGGTGGGCTCTACAGGCGCCACTGACGCGTACTTACGCGCGGTGACCCGAGCGGCGACCGGCTTCGCAGCGGACGGTGATAGGATGCCAGGGAAGTCCCACATCGGCCTGCTCGTCTTCGGGAGACACCTTGATCACGGTTGCGCTGGACGCGATGGGGGGGGACCGGGGTTTGGTGGCGGCCGTGGAGGGCGCGGCCCAGCTCTCGCGTGAGGACGCCGATGTCCACGTGATCGCGGTGGGAGACGTGCCTCGCATGAGCGAGGTGCTGGAGGGCGCTCGCTACGACCCCACGCGCCTCACCCTGTTCCACTCCGACAGCTGCGTGACGATGGATGACAAGCCTCGGGAGGCGCTCGAGTCGAAGCCGGACTGCTCGATTCTGGAGGCCGCAAGGCTGGTGGAGCGAGGCGAGGCCCAGGCTCTGGTGACAGCTGGGCACACCGGGGCCGCCATCCTGGTCTCCGCGGAGCGCTTCCGGATGATGCCCGGGATCCGCCGCGCCGCCCTGGCCTCGGTGTACCCGACCGAGTCACGACATGGGCCGAAGCGCGATCCCTTCGCGCTCATCCTGGACGTGGGCGCCACCCTGGCTGTCGGCGCCGAGGAGTTGGTGGGCTTCGCCCTGATGGGCTCGGCCTACTCCGCGGTCATCAGCGAGATCCCGGCTCCGCGGGTGGCCCTGCTCTCCAATGGGACGGAGGCCAGAAAGGGCACCCCGGCCATCGTGGAGGCGCACACCCGCTTGAAGGGCGGGCCGCTCAACTTCGTCGGCAACGTCGAAGGGCTCGACATCCCCAAGGGCACCGCCGATGTCATCGTTTGCGACGGGTTCCTCGGGAATGTGGTGCTCAAGATGCTGGAAGGCATCAGCGACGTGTTCATGGACATCACCCGGGATGCCTCCAGTCGAAGCCTCCAGTGGCGCATCGCCCTGTCCATGCTCGGCGGCGGGCTCCGCGAGCTGCGTCGCCTCACGGATTTCAACCACTATGGCGGCGCCCCCCTCCTCGGTTTCGAGGAAGTGGTGATCAAGGCGCACGGTCGCTCCAGCCCGCGAGCCATCCGCAATGCCTTGAAGGTGGCGGCGAAGGCGGTGCAAGGTGACCTCATCGGCCGCATCCGCGACGGGGTGACTGCGCTGCGCCTGGATGAGGACCAGGGAGCCTCGGGGTGAGCACGCCACGGGACTATTGGGACGAAGCGACCAAGAACCGCTGGTTCTTCGGGTACCTGGCGTTCTCGACCGGGGCGGTGCTGGTGCTCTTCTCGCCCTACCTGTACGTGCTGCTGTTCGCCGCAGTGCTGGTGGTGGTGACCTGGCCGGTCTTCACCCGGATCCTGGAGCGGGTGCGGGGGCGGAGAGCCCTGGCGGCGGTGCTCACCCTGCTGCTGCTCGCGGTGGTCGTGTTCGCCCCCCTCGCCGCCCTGATCTACGTGTTCGTGTTGCAGGCGCTGGTGTTCGTACAGAACGCCATCGACTGGGTGACTTCGCCGGAGTTGGGGGGGTGGCTTGCCGAGCTGCAGATGGTGCAGGTGCCACAGATCGAGGAGCGGCTGGGCCTGCTCCTCGGCCAGGACTTCGACCTGGTGGGGGCGGTCACCGGCCCGATCCAGAGCGGGAGCCTCGCGGTGCTTCAGGCGGCGGGGAGCTTCCTCCCCAGCCTGGTGAACACCACGGTCAATGTGTCGATCGACGCGGTGATCTTCCTGTTCGCCGTGATCTCCCTGTACATGGAGGGACCACGCGTGCTGCAGGTGGCGAAGAACCTCTCCCCCATGGACGACGCATACGAAGACCAGCTGTTCAGTGTCTTCCGGCAGTTTGCGAACAACATGGTGATCGGGTCACTGGCGACCAGCGCGCTTCAGGGCCTGGTGGCTGGCATCGGCTACGCCATCGTGGGGGTGCCCCAGGTGGTGTTCCTGGGGATCCTCACCGGGGTGGGGGCGTTCATTCCCCTCGTGGGGACCGCGCTGGTGTGGGTGCCGGTGACCATCTACGTGGCGGCCACCGCCGGGATTGGGTGGGCGGTGTTCGTGGCCCTGTGGTCGCTCGTGGTCACCGCATCGGTGGACAACGTGGTGAAACCGCTGATCCTGCGGGGAGGCACCAACATCCACCCGCTGCTCATCTTCCTCGGGGTATTCGGCGGGCTGAGCTGGATGGGGGTCCCAGGCCTGCTGGTGGGGCCGGTGATCGTGGCGTTCTTCCTGGCCCTGTACACCATCTATGCCCGCGACTTCCTGGGCCAGCAGCCCGCAGAGGCGGAGGCCGCGGAAATGTCGACGTCACTGTTCCGCCGCGTCACCACCACCCTCCCCGGGCTTCGGCGGGTCTGGCCGTCCGAACCTCTGGACGACGCGGAGTCCGACTCGGCGGACGTCACCGATACCTTGCAGACGGTGGTCGTGGTCGAGCCCGAGGACGAGCTGTCAGCTGTCAGCGATCAGCCATCAGCTGGTTTGGAGGAGGAGGATCGCTGAATGCTGATGGCTGATCGCTGACTGCTCACTTCGCGCCGCGCAAGAAAGCCAGGAAATCGGGAGGGTCTGCATACGCCGGGGCCGCGGGAATGGGTCCAAGCCGCAGCAGTGCTTCGTGGATCATCGGGGCGACCGGTGCGAGCCCCGCCGCCTCCTCCACGAGGCGCTGCACGTCCTCCTCCTCCATGCGTCGCCGTCTGACCAGGTCCTGGACCAGCGACGCGAGGGACCGTTCGTCCAACCTGGCGCCGGTCATGTATTCGTTGGCCACGCTCACCACGGCGTGTGCTTCCAGGCGGCCGCGCTTCCACAGCACCAGCGCGGCCTGGAACCAGGAGAACACCGGGATGACCCGCGGCCCAAGGAGGTGGTATCGCCGCAGGGGAAGGCCGCGCTCGGCATGGATGAAGATGTCCTCGACCGCGTCCGCCCGCCCAATGCGACGCAGGGACCGAAGGGCGCTCTCGACCGAGTCGGAGTAGGCCCCTCCAGCCTCCATGATCCGGGCGACCTCGTCCCGGGTCACCCGGCCCGCAACGGCCTCGGCGTAGAGCGCGTACACGAGGGCGTCGACCTCCGTATCGTCGCCGAACAGGCTCTCCCGCACGCCCTTGCCGAATCCGACCCGCGTCTTGAGCAACTGGGGCAGTTTGTAGCCAACCTGCCCCTTGATGGCGCGGAACCGACCCTTCCGCAGGTGCCTCAGGCTGTCCTTCAACACCAGGCTGTCGAAGCGCACCCCATCGAGCGCGAGCTTCTCTGCCAACACGTCACGCATCTGCCGAGGGGAGCCCGAAATGATGGACACCCTGCAGGTCGGATCCCGCTCGATGAGCCCACGGAGCAGCGCCGCGGCCCCCGGGATGTTGCGCTTGCTCGATGCATGCTCGAAGGCCGCGCGGACCATCCCCCGCACGGAGTGGATGTCCGTGTCCAGGTAGGTCCGATCGAGGTCCCAGTGGTACACGTGCACCGCCGGAGACTAACTGAACGGTCGGACCGTGGCCCGACACCCGTCATGGACAGGGCGGGTTCGTGCTGTACGCGGCTCCCATTCGCGGGGTATGGTTCAGACGTGTCTTGTGCCCAGGTGACGCGCTGAAGTCCGAGCCGACGCTGATCACCGAAGATCTGCTCACCGACGACGAACTGCCGGAGGTGGAGTGGGTGCCGACGTTGGTGGTGCTCTGGTGCATCGACGAGCCCCATCGAATCGGCGAAGCGTTCCTGGTCCCCAAGAACTCCATCTCCGTGCTCGGACGCGGCGACCAGAACGCGACCGATTCCGCCGGGGGACGGTTGATGCCCGTGCGGCAGCGACCGGGCCGGAACGAATGGGCGGGTCCGCTCCGCTCTCCGCGTATTTCGCGGGATCAGCTCATCGTGGAGCTGCGCCCCGATGGCACCTTGTGGGTTCGGAACGTGGGCCGCGCCGCGATGCTGGTGAACCGGGAGGAGTTGCCACGGGCGCGGCTGGCGCAGGGCGACGTGATCGAGCTCCGCAACCGGCTGCTGCTCCTGGTGACCGAGCGTCCCCTGCAGATTCCTGCACCGCGCCACGGGCGGCTCCACATGCACCACTTCGGCGGGCCCGATGCACACGGGATCGTTGGGGAGACCCCGGTGATATGGGAGCTCCGGGAACGGATCGGGTTCGTATCGGCCCGAAATGCGCACGTGCTGGTGAAGGGGGGCAGCGGCACCGGAAAGGAGCTGGTGGCCAACGCCATGCACGCCCTTTCGGAGCGAGGCAGTCGGCCGATGGTGGCCCGGAACGCTGCGACCTTCCCGGAGACCCTCATCGATGCCGAGCTGTTCGGGAACGTTAAGGACTACCCGAATCCTGGAATGCGAGACCGGCGTGGCCTCATCGGCGAGGCGCACGAGTCGACCCTGTTCCTGGACGAGGTCGGCGAGCTGCCCGCCGAGCTCCAGGCCCACCTGTTGCGGGTGCTCGATGACGGTGAGTACCAGCGGCTGGGCGAGG
>JAFDJI010000280.1 GCA_019307545.1 Deltaproteobacteria bacterium
CCGCCGGGGACCGGAAGGCGGCTCACTCCCGAGCGCTCGTAGAACGCCCGCCGCAGGACGGCCCGGTGGTCGCCGTCCAGCCATGCCACCTCCATGTGGTAGTCGAGGCCCTCCGGCGGCGGATCCACCCAACCCTCCGGCAGCGCGGTCCGCGAGATGAGCCGCAGACGCCGCATGTCCGAGGGAATGATGAACTCCAGCTGATGGCCGGGTGGAACCACCCAGGCGAGCCAGGGTTCATGGGGCAGGGTGCCGGTCATGGGACGGGGACGCGCGACCACTGCCCACACGGTCAGGGCGGCCGTGAGGAAGAAGAGGGTGACTCCCAGGGGGCGGGCGACGCTCATCGGGCCTCCCAGCAGCCGTTGAGCGGGAACTGCGTCGCCGAGCCCGCGCCGGCCACCGCGGTGCAGGTCCACCCATCACCGGTCACCGTCCCGACCATCCGGGTGCCCGTGTCCAAGACGTGGAACCGGCTTCCCATCCGCAGCTTCAGCTCGAGGAGGGAGGCGTCGTCCTGCACGTCGACGTGGTGGCGGAGCAGGGCGTGCAGCTCGGACTGGGTGACGGGAGCCGTCCGGTCCAGTCCGGCGAAGAGATTGGTTTCTTCCTGCAGGACCAGCGGCACTTCGTGGGCAAGGTACCAGGACCGCCTGAGCGCATGGAGCGCGCTCCCCCGAACTTCCGAGAGCAGGGACGGCGCGAACCAAAGGACGACGGCGTCGAGGTTTCCGATCGCGATGACGTAACGGACCGGGAACTGCCCGGAGCTGCCCATGGCCACGCTCTCGGGACCGCCAGAGTCGAAGCCGTGGCCGGGCCAGTCCTGGAGGTAGGCGCGCAGGATCGCCAGGGCCGGATCCCTGGGCTCCTCCACCATCTCGGTCCCGTGGGAGACCACCAGGCGCGGGGTTTCCGGAGCCTCACGAGGCTGGCGCCGCACCATGAGGAGTCGGGCCGCCGGTCCAGAGGCGTTGGGTTCGGGCAACGGGCGTAGGGCCTCCCGCAGGGAGAGCTGCGCGGCGGACAGGTTGTCCACGCCCGAACGTAGGGGGTTCCCGACGCCATAGCGGGCTCCGTGGCCCGAGATCCAAAGTGTCTCCGCCTGCAAGCGGTGGAACAGGCCCTCCGCCAGCTCGGCGGTGCCGCGCTCCTCGACGCTGAGCGGGGCGGCGACGACCCATGGTCCCGGCGCATGGGGGCGGATCACCCAGCTGCCGAACCCCGCGGGTGCCTGCTCCGTCTCCTCCAGGACCCAGCACCTCTGACCCGATGCGTCATCCGCCGCGACGAAGTCGACGCCCAACTGTGCTGCCATCCACTGCAGGGGCCGCGGGGAGGACGTCGGGTCCCGGGCAGTACGGAAGGCGCCTCCGAGCACGACCTGTGCCACCGTGACGCGCTCTGCCGGGGAAGCGGTGTCGACCCTGCGGATGTCCGGTCGAGCCCGAGACTTGGCGAGAACCGCATCGAGGGGTTGGGCAGCGGGCTCAGGCAGGTCGAGGAGGGCCGCCGCCTCGAGGGTCGAGATGGTGAGCAACCCATCGCGTCGCCGGAGGTGGTCCCACAAGGGTTGGAGTGCGCCGTGGTCCGACTCGAAGCGCACCGGGAGCCCGCCGGTCTCCGGATCCCAGGCGAGGCCACCCATCTCCCGGACGGAACGCGTGGTCAGCGCGGAGCGGGGGTCGAGGTAGCTGTCGCGCTCCGGGGTGCTGCGCACCACCAACACGGTCCGGTTTCCCAGGGCCTCTCGCACCCGGCCCCAGCGACGCTGGATCCGGCGGTCCTCCACCCCCAGCAGGGTTCGCTGGGAGGGGTCGATCCCCTCCACCACCACGAAGGAGAACCGTTCCCGCTGGGCGAGCCAGGCGGCGATCCACAGGGCATCCGGGTCGCCGATGGGCCGGGGGACATACAGCCCGGGTCCGGACCCGCCGCACCACAAGGTCGACGGCAACCCGGAAGGCGCTGCAGCGTTGGGACGGGGGGTCCTCACCGAGAGGCAGCGGGTGCCGTCGTCCCGTAGGGCCCACCCCACCTCCAGCCCGCGCTCCTGGAAGGTCGCGGTGGCCCGCGTGACGGAAGCGGCGTCCTCTCCACGGGCAATGGTCTCGAGGGCGGCGACGAAGGCCTCGAACTCCCACTCGGCGCCCTCGTGCCAGGGGTACTCGGAGCGAACCGAGGCATGGGTGAGCAGCACCGAGCGAGCCAGGGGCTCCTCCTCCACCGATGGCGCCTCCTCCACCGGCCCCCGGGGCGCCAGCGGAGGGACCAGCATGGTGAGCCCGAGAGAGAGCAGCAGGGCGGCGACCAGCCCCTGCCCGACGGTGACCAGCAGGGCGCCCAGGGTGCGGGCGGTGTTCCCCCGCTGGTAGCAGCGCAACGCCACCAGTGAGGTGAGCAGGTACCCGAAACCGTACAGGTCGGAGACCTGCAGCGCGGGGAGCCAGGCGAGGGCGGTCACCGCGATGACCCATTTCAGACCGTAGGAGACGGAGTACATGGTCACGATTCGGCGCGGACCCTCCAGGTTGAGGTCTCGCACCCACGGCAGGGCGGTGAGCCCCCGGTAGATCCACACCAGTGCCACGACCTCCACCAGCGTCGCGAACAGCTTCGTCGGGTTGAGCGCCACGATGGCGAGCAGCGCCGGGACCATGATCCCGCCGAAGTCCCAGCCGAAGCGGACGTTGTTCCGCGCCGCCACGAAGGCGGTCACCACGAGCACGATGTAGGTCTTCGGGGCCGCGAGGAAGTCCACGGCGACCTTCTCGAACATCAGCTCGAAGCCGCTGAACTGGAAGTTGGTATAGGGAATCAGCAGCCCCTGGAGGACACCCCAGGTGATCCCCGTCCCCAACGTCACCTGCAAGGCCCCTCGCGCGAGCCCTGGCTTCCAGAACACGTTGGCGAGCAGCGGGACCAGCACCAGGCCAATGCCGAAGAACCGCGCACCTCGCCACCCCGGTGCGTCCGAAAGCGGCTGCAGCAGCAACTCGAACCCGGGTGCCGCCACGCCCTCCACCAGCAGGCGCACCGGCACCGACACCAGCACGAACAACAGGAAGCGCTCGCGGCCGAATATCCGGCTCCACAGCCCCAACTCTCCGAGACCCCTTCCCACCGTCCACACCACCCCGTAGGTGAGGATGGCCTCCACCGCGATGGCGACGAGCGCCATCGGGGCCACGATCCCGATGGCGGCGAGGTATCCGGTGACCACGAACCCCGCGAACACAAAGCCCAGGGTCTCGGTCATCAGCCACAGGCACACCACCCCGAGCAGGATCGCCGTGTGGATTGAGCCATCGAGCATCCGTTGAGGGAAGATCTCGATCACGCGCGCCCCGATCGTCGGAGGGTGAACTCCACCTGGACGCCGTCGCCGGGCGCACTCGCGATCTGCAGGTCACGGAAGGCGACGCGGGCTCGCGCATAGGGGTACAACTCCCTGGGCAGGCTGGCGAGGTCGCGGTGCCAGCCCTCGGTCACCAGGGCGAGCACCGCCGGGTCCAGGCCCGCGCCCGGCCACCGGATCCGGAACAGGGTGTCCTCTTGCCGCTCCTCGAGAAGGATCTTCACCACCGAGCCGGGCGTGGAGGCGACGCAGGCCTCGTGGAGCAGCACCGCCAGGGCATCGCGAGCGCGGGTGGGCGACGCCAGGACCGGGAGCGACACCTCGGGGGCAGCGAGTGTCAGGCGGACCGTCCGGGCCTCGGCCACCGGCTCCACCTCTTGCACGACCTCTCGGAGGAGGCGGGCGAAGTCGACCTCGAGCAGACGGTCGGGTTCGGCATCCAGGCCGACGAGCGCCTTGAGCTCGTCCATGGCCGCAGCGACCTCCTCCGCGTTGCGTCGCACGGTGTCGAGCATCTTGGTGGTCCCGGCGTCCGTCGCCTTCGCCCGTAGAAGACCGGCGTAGCCGACGATGACCATCAGTGCGTTGCGTACCCGCGTGGACGCGAAGTCCACCACCGACTCCCGGATGTCCTCCAGATGCTCCGCGTGTGTGCGATCCTCGACGTGCAGGACATAGCCGAGCACCTCCTCACCGCCGTCCCCTCCGCGGGAGACCGGCTGGGCCACGGCGCGCCACGCGTGCCGCTCGTCTCCCCACTGCACCGAGAAGGACACCCCAGCCGCAAAGAGCCGGTGCAGGGCTTTGCCGTGGTCCTGGGCCCGGTCCAACCCGGAGATGAGATCGGGGAGAGCGTGGGTGGTGGCGAGCCCATGGTCAGCGAGAAGCTCCGCCATGGCGGTGTTCACGAACAGCACCGAACCCGACGGGTCCGCGGTGAGGAACGGCAGATCGATGGCGTTGAGCGCCTGGAGCTGCCGCCGCCGCTCCTCCGAGGCAATGGAGAACAGCTTCCGGACGGTGTCGGTGTCGGACTCCATCTGGTCCCGGAGCCACTCGCCGAGCGTCCGTTGATGCCCGGGCCGATCCAGCTCCAGGTGCCGGCTCACCCAATCCGCGACCGCCACCAGGGCGCCCGGATCGGGCTCCGGCACCTCCACGTCGACCGCCACGCACCAGAACCCCACCAACGACCGGCCCTCCCGGATGGCGAGGACGCGGGCGACCGCGGGCTGCACCAGCAGCATGTCGGCACGTGCACCAACCGCTTGAACCTGGGCCTCCCGGAACGCAGGGGCATCGATCAGCAGCACCTCGGCCAGGTCCTGCTCCTTCAACCCCGATCCCTTCACCCAGCGCAGCGCGGATCGTCCCGAGCGGTGCAGGTAGGCGGTTCGACACGCGGGAAAGCGCACCCGGGTGAGTGTCGTCAGCTTGGCGGCCAGGTCTTCGGCCGTGCGGATGCGGGTGTCGCGCCAGGCGTAGCGCATCGCGTCCTGCACCAGCGCCAGCGCCACGCTTTGCAGGAAGTCACGCGCCACCCGGCGACTGGCGAGCGCGGCCATGAGCGGGCTGAGGGACGCCACCAGCACCATCGCGGTGAACGGCGGCACCAACAGCCTGAGCAGGATCGCCTCCACCCCCAGCCCCGCAACCAGGAGCGGCGGGAAGAGCACCGTGACGAGCCCGGAGCCCGCGATGCGCTCGAGGCGGGTGAGCACCAACGACAGGACCCATGCGATCAGGATGAACAGGCTCTCCCCAAGGGGTCCCGGGTTCGGGATCGGCGCGTACGCGCGACTGGTCGCGATGGCGTGCCCCACCGCTTCCGCCCAGGACATCGACACCGCACCCCCGCCCACGTGCACCACCCGGGCATGCCAGGGGTCGGTCACCCCGATCAGGACGGTTCTCCGTACCGCTTCGGTGGCGTCGGGAAGGCCCGTCCTGCCGAGCAGGTCGATCACCGACAGCGTGGGAAGGGACCCAGCAACCTCCGGGGTGCGCAGGACCAGCGACAGCTCGCGTCCCGAAGGACATCGCCCCGCCCAGGCGCAGAACGCGGACGGTCCGAAGAGGCCGCCTGCATTGGCGGCATCCGAAAGGTCACGGATGACCCCGTCCCGATGGGCGGGCAGCGAAAGTTGATGGTCCCACCCGGAGAAGGGGAGGA
Organism: Deltaproteobacteria bacterium; assembly: GCA_019307545.1. Lineage (GTDB taxonomy): Bacteria > Myxococcota_A > UBA796 > UBA796 > JAFDJI01. Next base: position 5,532 of record JAFDJI010000280.1, read on the forward strand.
GGTCGAGGGGTTCGAGCGCCTGGGGGAGGCCGGGCGCCTCGGGGTTTTCGAACAGGAGGCGCGGCACGTGGAGCGTCGCGGCCGGTACAGACCCAGGCGGGGGTGCCCCCCCCGTCGTGACCGAGGTACA
>JAFDJI010000281.1 GCA_019307545.1 Deltaproteobacteria bacterium
CGCCGGCAGGGCGCTCGACGACGCGGAGCTGAAACGCGCCCTGCGAAGCGCCGGGCTTGGGACGCCGGCCACCCGATCCGCGATCCTCAAGACCCTGGTGGAGCGGGGGTTTGTGGAGCGACGCCAGCGCGCGCTGCACGCCACCGAACGGGGTCGCGCCCTCGTCGATGCAATTTCGGTGGAAGAGCTGAAGAGCGCCGAACTCACCGGGCGGTGGGAGGCTCGCCTTTCGGCAATGGCCGAGGGGCGGGAACGTCGTGAACGCTTCATGTCCGATGTAGTGGAGCACCTCCACGGCATCGTGAAGGCCATCGCCTCGGCGCCGCCGCCACTGGTCGGGGAGGTAACCAAAGGGCCAACTCCTCCGCTCGGGGCCTGCCCGGTCTGCGGAAAGCCAGTGCGCGAGGGGCGGTCGGCCTACGCATGCGAGACGGGTCGAAGCTGCCCGTTCGTGGTGTTCAAGAAGATGGCGGGACGCTCGATCAGCCGGCGGATGGTGACCCGATTGCTACGCGAGGGTCGCTCCAGGGTCGTGAAGGGCTTTCGCAGCAAGAAGGGCAGGTCCTTCAGCGCTGGGCTCGTGGTCCAGGAAGGGGGGCGGGTAGGGTTCTGGTTCCCGGACCGAAAGGGAGGTTCCAGCACCGCTCCCGGGAAGGCCACCTCGCAAGTCCCAAAGGAGGGCTCGGTCCACGAGGGCCAGAAGGGGCCCCTGCTCACCCCGGTGGGCCAGCCCTGTCCCGTGTGTGGGCGAGGTCGCCTGATCCGCGGTCGCGCCGCGTGGGGTTGCGACCGGTGGCGCGAGGGGTGCCGCTTCACGCTGTCCTTCGAGGTCGACGGGCGAAAGCTCACCGACCGCGAGGCCGCGACGCGCCTCGCCGCACTCCCGCCCAGGCGGTGATGTAAGAAAAGGACGACGAAAAGCCATCAAGATCGAGACGCCCGTTCCGATGTCATGAGTGTGGGGTTTCGGAGACTGCTTGTTCGCGCGAACCGTCCTACCGCTGCTTCCGTTGCTCGCCGTGCTCGGCTGCGCATCGTCCCAAAGGGACGTCGGCCCTGGCGCGGATGGCCCAGGCTGGGAAGACACCGGGTTCCCGGACACCGGGTCTCCGGACACCGGCAACGATGATACGGCTGACGACGGTGACCCGACGGGACGTCCGGAACCCCCCTGGGGAGGCGACGAGGGCTCCGATGGCGGAAAGCCAGGCGGAGGCGGTGACACCGGTGACCCGGATGGCGGAGGTGGTGACACCAGCGACCCGGGCGATGATACTGGCGACCCAGGCGACACGGGCGACCCAGGCGACGACACCGGCGACCCGGGCGACGACACCGGGGACACCGGGGACACGGGCGACCCCACCGACGAGGATGACACGGGCCTCCCGGTGCTCCCGCCGGAGGAACTGGCCGAGCGCGAGACCCTCGCGTCCCTGACCATTGACCTGTCCGGGCAGGTCTTGCGGGACGACGGCACTCCGTTCCAGGGGGCGACGGTGTGGGCGGGTACGCAGTCCACGACCACGGACGCCTCTGGCCACTTCACCCTGGAAGACCTGACCCGGCACAATGTCCTCCTCCGGGTAGAGGCGACGGGGTGGCGCACACGCCTGGCGCCGGTGTGGCTACACCAGCCGACCGACGTCGACGAGGTGGTCGTCGACCCCCTGTATATGGCGGCCGATCAGGAGGGCGTGGTTCGGTTCCTGTTTGGTGGTGATGTGTCGTTCGGCGGCCGGTACCTCGACCCGGAAGAGCAGTACGACGTGGACGAGATGCCCGTCGACAACCCGGACGCGTCCATTCAGGTGAGTGATCCCCTGCCGGGTACCCGGAAGGTGCTGGAAGCCATCGCGCCCCTGTTCGAGGCCGCCGATTACGGCGTGATCAGCCTCGACTCCGCGGTCACCGATGCGTTGGCCACAGCCCATCCGGAGAAGCAGTACCATCGCTACACCCTGCCCGGCTCGCTCGCCGCGCTCCCCGAGATCGGGATGGACCTCGTGTCCCTCGGAAACGAGCACGTCTACGACTACCTGGACCCCGGCACGGCCGACACCCTCGACCACGTTGGGGCGGCGGGCCTCGCGCACGCTGGGGCGGGGTTGACATCGAGCGAGGCCTGGGCGCCGTGGCGCGAGACGCTCGGTGGGGCCGACTACAGTTTCGTGTCGGCGTCATCCATCAGCGGTCGCTGGTACACGCCCTCCTACGTCGCGACCGCCGACAAGGGTGGCGCTGCCGATCTGACCGACACGGCCGCACTTCGAGACACCTTGCTCACGGAACGTGGCGACGGTCAGATCCCCATCGCCCTCCTCCACATTGGCTCTCTGCAGTACCGAGAGCCGACCGCCATTGCCCGCACCCAGGTGTCCGAGGCGATCGACGCGGGCGCCGCGCTGGTCGTTGGCCATCACACCCACGTGCCGCAGGGGTTTGGCGAGATCGACGGCGTGCCCGTGGTGTGGGGTCTCGGCAACCTCGCTTTGGACCAACAGCGACTGGAAACACAGATCGGGATGCTGGTGCAAGCCGACCTCTACGGGGGCGAATCCCTCGGCCTCTGGGGCATCCCGGTGCAGTTGGAGGACTTCCAGCCGCGACCGGTGGCCGCTTCGCGGGCGGATGTCGCGGCGCGGTACGTGGCGGAGTTCTCCGAAGTGCCGACCTACGCCTACAACGGAAGGGTCTGGATGGGGGCCGGGGTTCCCGAGGATCGCTCGGTCGAGGTCACGGTCGACGTCCCCCAGTCTGGCTGGGCCGTTCTCGACCTGCGCGGGCTCCTGGAGCCCGGGGAGTCGCTCTCGGAGGCCTCCGGACCGGTGCAGGCCCGGCCGGGGCGCGATCTCATGATCTACGGGAGCATGGAGGACCAGGACGTAGACGACAACGCGATGGAGGTCCCGCACTGGAGCGCCAACAGCCCTTCGAGGTTCCCCTGCGTGACCGGAGCCCGCCGCGGCACGGTCGGCCTGTGCTCCACGCGGAGCGCGACGAACCTCGCGGTTTCGGTGATCGGCCTGCGGTATCGGATCCGGGTGTGGGGCGACGCCGAAAACGAGCCCAACAAGGACCTGAGCGTGTTCGGCTGGTTCCGGGCGGACGGCGCTGGACCTCTGGAAGTGGAGACCCGCTACATGGCGTCGTTGGGGGATGCGGTCTTGGGAGGTGAGTTCGCCTACACGCATCCCGGAGGCACCTTCGGGTGGCAGGCGTTCGCGGCCGACCTGTCCATGCCCGATGACGTTGTCGAGGACGACGACTACCTGAACCCGAGGGCGGCCCGGCTCTACCTCCGCCACCGGCCCCCGGCCACCGGGTCCGGCGTGGTCCACTGGGACGACCTGGCCATGATCTCGTGGGAGGAGACGCTGGACCTCGCTGGGGGCGCGGCGCTACAGACCCCCCATGTGAGGGACTTCCTGCGCGTCGAGGCTGCGCCGGGGTCCTACACCCTCGACCTGACCCTCCGCCGCTACCGCCCGTACTGACCTGGCTCACCGGGCACGTGGCCGCGGGACCAGGCTGGGCACGTCCTTGCGGTAGGCCAGGAACGCGTCTCCGAAGTGGTCGCGGAGCACGCGGTCCTCTTGACGGGTCTGCCAGATCACCAGGGGGACCTGCACCACGATCGTCAGCAGGATGGCGATGCCGCTTCCGAGCACCAGCGCGCCGCCTCCCGCTATGATCACCGACGCGGTCGCGGCGGGATGGCGCATCTGCCCGTAGATCCCGCTGGTCACCAGGGGTTGCCCCTCCGCCACCCGGACCTCGTCCAGGAACCACGGCCCCAGCGTGCGGACCGCGAGCCAGTACACCCCCACCCCACCGGCCATCGCCCCGCCGCCGCCCACCAACCGTTGGAGGTCGGGCGTCGGAACCGCCACCGCGTGTTGGAGCACCGCTGCCCACCCACAGACCAGCATCCCGAGGGTGAGGGGGGAGGGCGTGCCGAAAAGACGCCGGTCTTCGGGGTTGCCCTCGCTCCTCTCGGTTTGAGCGTCTGCCTCGGATGCAGCCAGGGCTGCGGCGAGCAGCGCGAACACCACGAGGGTGTCGTCCACGGCCACCGGCACGAACACCCACGTGACGGCGAGCGGCGCCAGGACCACCAACACACCCAGCAAGGCGCCCAACAGGATCCGGTTGGTGCGGTTCATGGGCTCACATGGTGTCACAACTGGAACCCGTCGACTCCCCGGAGTACGGTCCCCTCGTGCGCCGGAACCCACTCGCCCTGGTTGCCCTTCTGCTGGCCGTCCTCCTGCTGGCATCGGCCTGTAGCGTGCATCGCTTCCAGGAGCGGCGCCTCACCCGGCGCTTCGCAGGCGTAGGCCTGGATCCGCACACCGCGGAGCTCGCAGGGTCCACCGTCCACTACTGGAAGGGGGGCCAGGGCGGCCCCAACCCGGTGCTCCTCCTCCATGGCTTCGGGGGCAACGCCCTGTTCACCTGGCACGCCCAACGGACCCTGGCGGAGTCGCATGTCCTGCTGGTGCCGGACCTGTTGTGGTTCGGCGGAAGCAGCGCTGAGGTGGAGCCCTCCCTACAGGCCCAGGTGGACACCTTCTTTGCGCTTCTGGACTACGAGGGTGCACAGATCGTGGACGTGGTCGGGATCTCCTATGGCGGCCTGGTCGCGTTCCAGATGGTGAACGAAGCCCCGGAGCGCTTTCGGCGCGTGGTCCTCGTGGACACCCCCGGGCCGACATACACCGCCGCCGATCATGCCGAAATGCTGGAACGCCTGGGGATCGAGTCAGCTGCAGAGCTGGTGGTCCCCGAGGGCCCCGAAGGGGTGCGGCGCCTCATCGCCTTGGCCTACCATGACCCGCCCGCGGTGCCGGGCTTCGCCCTGAAGGACGTGTACCGCCACATGTTCGCCGACCAGGCGGCGGAGAAGCGAATCCTCATCGACGAGTTGGAAGGGCGCACCGCCGAGGAATCGGTGTGGAGCTTGGGTCATCCCACCCTGCTGGTGTGGGGGGAGCAAGACGAGCTGTTCCCAGTGGGGGTGGCCGAGCGGTTGGTGGTGGCGATCGGCCCCCAGGCGGAGCTGCACGTGATCTCGGACGGCAACCACGCCCCCAACATCGAATACCCCGAGGAGTTCAACGCGGTGGTGCTCGAGTTCCTCGACCGCGAGGACGCCGTCGCCCCGGAAGCGCCAGTCGCCTCTCCACCTCCGGTCGTTGTCGAGGCGGCGCCGGAGCCGACCTTCGCGTTCGTGGCGGACCCACTCCCCGACGAGCTGCGGGTCGCGATGACCGGTGTCTCCTGGAACCCCGGGTGTCCAGTGCCCCTCGAGGACCTGCGCCAGCTCACGGTCGCCCACTGGGGCTTCGACGGTGAAGCGCACACCGGGGTCCTGATCGTGGCCGCGGAGAGCGCAGACGTGTTCCGCGAGGTGTTTCGAACCGCCTTCGAGGTGCGGTTCCCCATCGAGCGGATGGAGCCGGTGCACCGGTACGGGGGTGACGACGACCGCTCCATGGCCGCGAACAACACCTCTGCCTTCAACTGCCGCCCCATCACCGGTGGGACGTCCTGGTCGCAGCACACCTATGGCAACGCCATCGACATCAACCCGGTACAGAATCCCTATGTGCGCGGAGACCGGGTCCTTCCCCCGGAAGGGTCC
>JAFDJI010000023.1 GCA_019307545.1 Deltaproteobacteria bacterium
CTCCGAGGCCATGGAGCAGGGCCTGGAAAGCGTCGTGGTGCTCTTGGTGGAGCTCGACGAGACCGGCACCCTGGTCTCGGTAGAGGTGGTCGGCCCAGCCGGCCACGGGTTCGACGAGGCCGCCCTGGAAGCGGTCCGGCAAATGGTCTTCGGCCCTGCCATGACCGAGGAGGGCCCGGTCCCAGTGCTGTTCGAGCTTCCCTACGGGTTCCGCTTCGACGTCGAGGAACCCCCAGATGAGGAGGACGCGCCGCCCCCCCCGGTGAACCTCGACGGCACCGTGATCGAGATGGGCACCCGCCGCCCCGTGCAGAACGCGCGGGTGGTGGTCGACGGCACCGACCTCGAGGCGACCACCGACGAGGAGGGCTGGTTCGAGCTGCGCGGGGTACCGGTCGGGACCCAGAAGGTACGGGTCCTGCACCCGGGTCACGTGGGCGTGGACGCCGACATCGAGATGGTGGAGGGAGAGGCGGTCACCTGGCGGTTCTGGATGCGCGCGGAAAGCTACCGCGAGAACGAGGCCGTCGCGATCTACCAGGTGGAGAAGGAGGAGGTCACCCGCCGCACCATCACCATCGAGGAGGTCCGCCGCGTCCCTGGGACCTTCGGTGACCCCATCAAGGTGATCCAGACCCTCCCCGGTGCCGCCCGCTCCCCCTTCGGCACCGGGTTCCTGATCATCCGGGGCGCCAACCCCGAAGACAGCGGGGTGTACGTCGATGGCGTCCGCATCCCCATCATCTACCACCTCACCGGCACCACCTCGGTGTTGTCCCCGGAGCTCATCTCCTCGGTGGACTACCTCCCCGGTGGGTATGGAACGCAGTACGGCCGGTCGATGGGTGGGGTGATCGACGTCCGCACCAAGGACGAGTTCGACGACGCCCGCATCGTGTGGGGGACCGACATCCTGGACTCCCAGCTGTACTTCGAGGGCAACCTCGGCAAGAACAAGCAGCACGGCCTCGCCCTCGGGGTCAGGCGGTCCTACATCGACGTGTTCATCCCGCTGTTCACCGACTCCGACTTCACCATCAAGCCCCGCTACTGGGACTACCAGATCAAATGGGTCCCCCGGCTGAAAGGTGACCGGGATCTGTCGGTGTTCTTCTACGGCTTCGACGACGTCTTGGAGGTGGCGACCCCGGACGACGTGGCCCAGGGCTCGGACCAGGACACCCAGGGGAACCTCCGCACCCAGTACGCGAGCCAACGGTTGTTGGTCCGGTACCAACAAGCGCTCTCCGACACGGTCAACCTGGACATCACCCCCAGCATCGGCGTGGACTACAGCGAGTTGGCCTTGGGGGACGAGTTCGGCCTCTCCAGCTACAACGGCCTCGGCGAGCTGAGGATCGAGCTGCCCTGGGCGCCGGGTCCGGGGTTCACCCTCGTACCCGGGTTCGACTTCATCGGCGGGGTGTACACCTTCGAGTTCACCTCCCCCTTCAGCTTCACCGAGGTCCAGGACCCGCTCGCGGAGCGGGAGACCGTGAACCTGGACGGCAGCGGCACCGCGTGGAGTCCGGACCTGTACCTCAAGGCGCTCATTCGACCGCTCGCGGACCGGGAGCGGCTGCTCATCACCCCGGGCATCCGCAGCAGCGCGGTGTACTTCACCTATGGCGGCTCCGTCGTCGGCGTCGGCGAGGACGCCACCTCCAGTTGGACCCGCCTCGCGTTCGATCCACGCATCGCCACCCGCTTCGAGCTGATCGACGGCTTCACCCTCAAGGCCGCCACCGGGATCTACACCCAGCCCCCCCAGCCCTACGAGTCGATCGGGGTCGGAACCGACGTGAAGCTCGGCTACGAGCGCACCTGGAACTCCTCCTTCGGCTTCGAGCACCAGGTTACCCAGGCGGTTCATTGGGACGTGGACGCCTTCTACCGGGACATGGATCGTCTCGTGGTCTTCAACGACGACTGGGAGGGCTACGGCGACGTGAACTTCGTCAACGAGGGGATCGGACGCGCCTACGGGCTGGAGGTCATCGCCCGCCACGACCCGGTGGGGCGATTCTTTGGTTGGGTGAGCTACACCCTGTCCCACTCCGAGCGAAAGGACCATCCCGGTGACGACTGGTACCTCTTCGACCTCGACCAGACCCACATCATGTCCGCCCAGGCCGGCTACACCCTGCCCCACGACTTCGGGATCTCCGGTCAGGTCCAGTTCGTGACCGGCAACCCGGTCTCGGTCTACGACACCGGGGTGTACGACGTGGACTGGGACGCCTACAACCCGTTCCGCATCGGCGCCTACAACGCCGATCGCCTGCCGCCGTACTTCCAGACCAGCCTCCGCTTCGACAAGCTGTTCACCTTCAAGAAGTGGCAGCTGGAGGCCTACGTGGAGTTGCTCAATGCGGTGCGTGGGGTGAACCCGGAGTTCACGATCTACAACTACGACTACACCGACTACGCGTACATCCGCGGCATCCCCTTCATCCCCAACATCGGCGTGGAGGCGAAGTTCTGGCCATGAGCACCACCATCCCCTCCGCCGCCCGCCTGGTGTGCAGGGCCCTTTCCGCTGCAGCCCTCGCCGCGCTGGTCTCTGGATGCGTGATCAACGGGGACAAGTACAAGCGCCCCCGCGACCTCGAGGACGGCTACGAGGTCAACCGGCTCCGCCTCCTCGCCATCCGACCGGAGCCTCCCGAGGCCGTACCGGGGGAAATGGTCACCTTCGAGGTGCTCATCGCCGACCCAGACGAGGTGGTGGAGACCGTGATCTGGCTCGCGTGCCCGCTGACGGCCTCGGGGGACTTCGGGTGCAACGTCGACCTGGACGCCCTCGGCGACGATCCCACCCCCGAGGACCTGGCGGCGGCCGGCGTCATCGGGATCGAGCCCCTCTTCCCACCGCAGTACGTCCCGGACGAGGCGCTACTCGAGGGACTGGACGACACCGAGGTCCAGGAAGGGGTGAGCGTCATCATCCAGATCCTCGCCTTCCCCGCCGCCGAGCAGGACGCGGAGGAGATCGACTTCGGCGAGGTCGCGGTCGGTTTCAAGCGCCTGTTGGTCAGCGAGGCGATCACCCCGAACCGCAACCCGGAGGTCGCGGAGTTCCTCGTGGGCGGAGCCGTCATCCCGGAAGACGCGATTGTCGCGGTGGAACCTGGGCTGGAGTACACCCTCGGCGTTCGCTTGGAGGCGGACAGCGTGGAGTCGTACCAATACCTGAACAGTGAGGGGACGATCGAGGATCGGGTGGAGCAGCCCTACGTCACCTGGTACGCGGCCGGCGGGCACGTCTCGGAACCCTGGGGTCTGTACGGGCGCTTCGGAGACGACCCGCTCCTGGAGGGCCGGTGGATCGCGCCCGAGAACGTGGGCGCGCAGGGGACCTGGTATGGGGTCGTAAGGGATCGTCGCGGAGGCATGGCCTGGGTCGTACAGGACTGGCTGGTACAATAGATGGCTTCAATCTCCCCGGCGGAGGCCATTTACATCGGTCTGACAAAAACCCGGTAAAGTCCGCGCTGACGGCCACGGAAGCGCTTGACACCCCCCCGAACGGGCGGGTACATGGCCGCTTCGTGTTTTCCGGGCCTGTGCCGTCAAGCAAGTGGCTCAGGTGCGCATCACGGGAGCATCTGGGATGCCCTTCTCCAGGATAGTACGTTCGGCCGCCGCCCTCGGTGTGCTCGGTCTGCTTGGCGGTGCCGCGATGCCCGCCCACGCCGAGAGTCCGGGTATCGACGCTCTGGACGAGTTCCGCAGCGGCGACCGCAGCCGATCGGCCATCGAGAACCGGTTCTTCCTCAAGGGCGACCGGTTCGAGCTCGCGCCGATGTTCGGGTACGTGCCGAACAACCCCTTTGCGAAGCGCTTCGTCGGCGGCCTGTTACTCGCCTACCACTTCAACGAGCACTTCGCCGCCGAGGGGCTCATCGCGTACTCGCCCGACCTCGGCGAGGACGACCTCAAGGGGCTCACCAAGCTGTTGGTCGTCATCGCGCACACCGGACCCGGCGGCAGCGACTTCCAGCAGCCCCTGGACAAGATCAAGCTGTGGGCGACCTTCGGCGCGGCGTGGACCCCGATCTACGGGAAGATCAACCTCATCGGCGAGACGGTGCTGAACTTCGACCTGTCCTTCACCGGCAGCCTCGGCGTGATCTCCAAGGTCAACTATTTCGCCCGGTTCGACAACTCCGGGCAAGGCTCTTCGGTGGTGCTGGAGAAGGCCGGCAACGAGGTCAAGCTCTCGCCGAGCTTGGGCGTCGGCACCAACTTCTTCATCAACCAGACCATCGCGCTGAAGCTCGATGGCCGGTTCACCTTCTATGTCGACAACAAGCCTCAGTACTGCGAGGGCACCGGCTGCGACCCGGTGACCCAGCAGCGGCTCTACAACAACTTCACCGTCTCCGGCGGCCTGGCCTTCTTCTTCCCGAGAATGAAGCCCCGCCTGTACGACTTCTGATGCGGGGAGTCACCGACATGCGCTATCTGTGGAAGGCTCCCTGGGTTCGGCTCCTGGCCGCGGCCGCAGCGGGAGCGGTTCTGCTGGCCAACCCCGCATTCGCCCAGGACGAAGAGGAAGGCGAAGAGGTGGGCGAAGAGGCGGGCGACGAGATTGACCTCGACGACATCCTGGGCACCGACGACGGGCCAGAGGAGAAACCCGACACCGTTGCGGAAGAGAAGCGGGCCGTCCTCCGCGGCGACATCGACGACACGGCCGGCACCACTACCGGCGCCTTGGAGATGCCCGAGGAGCGGGAGCGGCGGCTTCGGCCCATCAAGGTGCTCCAGCCCAAGGAGTTCCTGAAGATCGGGCGCTACGAGGGCACCCCCCACCTGGGCTTCGTGACCAACGACCCCTTCGTCAACCGCTACCTGGTGGGCGCCGAGTTCGTGTACCACGCCACCGAGATCTTCGGGGTGGGCCTGAGCGCGACGTACTCACCCGACTTCGGCAATGCCGACTACAAGTCCGTCACCCGCCAGCTCATCGATGAGAACCAGGTCAGCCCCGACATCTCGAAGATCAACTACTTCGGGAGCATCAACACCCAGTTCTCCCCGATCTACGGCAAGGTGGCCGTGGGTGCTCGGGGCATCGTGATGTTCGACGTCTTCGGCGTCTTCGGGCTGGGCCTGGTGCACACCTCCGACGACCTGGAAGCCCTGCAGGGTACCGATGACCCCCTCGCATTGGCCACCGCCAACCAGCTCCACCCGACCAGCAACTTCGGTGGGGGCATCCGGGCGACCTTTGGACCGAACATTGCGGTGAAACTCGAGGGCCGCTCCATGGTCTACATCGAGACCGTCAACTCGACGACGCTCGAGATGAAGAACAACTTCATGCTACTCGGCGCCGTCTCCTTCTTCTTCCCGGGGATGGAGTGATGGCCGGAACCACCTTGCGACGTCTCGGCGCCCGAGCGCTCTTCGCGGCCACCGCCTTCGCGATCGCCCAGCCCGCCTGGGCACTGACATGCGAGGAGATCATCAGCATGGTCGGGTTCAACATCCCGACCCACATCGTGGTGCAGACCATGGAAGGGTCCGGCACCCGGTTCACCCCCGACGACATCCGATGCCTCGTTGACCAAGGCGCCCCCGACGAGATCGTGGAGACGGCGAAGACCATGGCCATGGAGGCCGAGCCCGAGCCCGAGCCCACGACCATATACCGTCCAGAGCCCGAGCCCGAGGAGCCGGAGCCCGATTCGCTCGGCATCCTGGAGCGGGCCGAGGCCCTCGGCACCACCGGCGAAGTCGACGATGTGAGGGAGTTCGACGAGGAGGCGGGTCCCCAGCGACTCGAGGAGCTGATCCGCCTCTACCGGTCGAAGAAGCTGCTCACTTCGTCCAAGGGCCTCTACGACCTCCTGCAAGACGGCCTCTACCCGGAGCACGAGGCCAAGATCCAGTACTACCTGGCGAAGTCGCTCTACGACCTCGGCATGTACCACGGCGCCCAGCAGTACTTCATGCAGGTCGTCCGCAAGGGCCCGGGAAACCCCTACTTCAAGTACGCCCTGCCCAAGTTGGTCGCCATCGCCCAGCTCACCGGGAACGACACCGAGTTGCTCCGGGTTGTCCACAAGATCCCGCCCGAGGCCTTCCCGCGCCAGGCCAAGAACCACCTGTACTACCTGATGGGCCGCAAGCTCTATGACGCCGATGAGCTTTCGGCTTCCGCCCGCTACTTCCAGCAGATCTCGCCGCGCTCCGACCTGTTCATGCGCTCGAAGTACTTCGAGGGCGTCATCCACAACGAGCGTGGCAAGCTGAAGAGCGCGGTCAAGGCCTTCCGCGACGTGTACCAGGCCGACCTCGAGGCACATGACGAGCGTACCCGCCGCGAGCTGCTCGATCTGAAAGAGCTGTCACTCGTCAACATCGCCCGCATCTACTACGGGTTGGAACGGTTCGAGACATCTGACGAATTCTACAGCTTGGTAGACCGCGAGAGCAGCTACTGGCCCCAGAGCCTGTTCGAGCGTGCGTGGGCCCAGTTCATGATGAACGACCTCAACGGGACCCTGGGCCTGATCTTGACCACGAACAGCCCCTACTACCGGGACCACGAGTACCTCCCCGAGGCGACGGTCCTGCGGGCCCTCACGTTCTTCCAGCTCTGCCAGTACGACGAGGTGGAGGACCTGCTCCTGGACTTCGAGGCGACCTACCGTCCCATGCGCGATGAGATGCGGCACTTCCTCGACCAGTACACCACCTCGGAAGGCCAGAAGCTCGCAGACCAGGCTTTCGAGACGTACTTCGAGCAGTCCCACGAGGGGTCCGATCTCCGCAGGAGCTTCTTCCTCCGCCTGCTCCGGAACCGGGACCTGTCGGCCCTTGTCCGACACATGGATCTGATGGACGAGGAGCTGGCGATGATCGATGCCCAGAAGCCGGCGTGGCGCGACAGCCTCGGCTCTCAGCTCAAGGAAGTCATCGAGCACGACCGGCGCCGCTACAAGAAACGGGCCGGCCTGACCCTGCTCCATGACATGGCCGATGAGTACGCGAACCTCGGCAGGCTGCTCAGTGACTCCGAGATCATCCGGTTCGAGGTCGTCGACGCCCAGCGCCTCGACTACGAGTACAAGATGCAGAACCCGCTCGTGGAGAGCGATGCCTCGCGGAAGATCGACTATGCCACCTCCGGGAACGTCATCTACTGGCCGTTCAACGGGGAGTTCTGGCGAGACGAGCTTGGCTTCTACCACTACGCCGAGACCCCCACCTGCCAGTAGGCAGACCCGGGAGAGATGTCGTGATGCGCAGTCCATTTCAGAAGATCGGCCTCATCGGTCTCCTCCTCGCGGCGGTCACCTCGACCGCCGCGCTGGCTCCTTGCGACGCCTTCGCCCAAGACGAGAACCGCCGGGTTCTCCGGGCGAGGCACATGGAAGACACCGACATGAGCGAGGAGTACGCTCGGTTGGCCGAGGCCAGTCGGCTCAAGTCCATCCGCTTCCTCAAGGAGCTCCTCGCCGAGGGAACCGCGGAGGGGGAGCGCAAAGCGGAGATGATGCTCCGCCTCGCCGACCTCTACTTCCAGCAGGGACGTGCCATCTACCTCCGGGAGATGTGGCTCTTCGACCAGGAGATCGACCGGTGCTTCAACATCGAGGGCTGTGACATCCAGGCCATCGAGGCGGACACCGCCGAGTCGCGGGAGTGGCAGCTCAAGGCGATCCGGCTCTACGAGCACATCCTCCAGCACTACCCGCGCTACGCGCGTGCCGACGAGGGCACCTACTACCTGGCCTCGGCCCTGGGCGACATCGGACGCGCCGAGGAGGGCAATGATTACTTCAAGCGCCTGGTGAAGCTGTTCCCGGACTCCCACTTCGTGCCCGACGCCTACGTGCAGATCGGCGAGTACTACTTCGATCACGACAACGCCTACAAGGCGCTCCTCGCCTACAAGAAGGCCACCGCCTACCGCGAGCACGACAAGTACGGCTTCGCCATGTACAAGCTGGCGTGGTGCTACTACAACGTCGGCGAATACGGGAAGTCCATCGTCACCATGAAGGCGGTGGTGGCCTACTCGCTGGCGCAGCAACAGGCCGGCTCGGCCGGGTCGAAGCTGGAGCTCGGCGAGGAGGCCCTGAAGGACATGGTGCGGTTCTTCGCCGACGCCGGGGAGTTGGACGAGGCCTACGAGTACTTCAACAAGCTCGGGAAGACCAATCTCATCCACTCCCTGCTCAAGCGGCTGGCCACGACCTACATGGAGAACGGGCAGTGGGAGGAGGCCGTCGCCACCTACCGGCGCCTCATCGCCGAGGACCCGCAGAACGCCCGTGACCCGGAGTACCAGCACGAGATCGTCCAGGCGTACCAGAAGATGGGCAACAGCGAGGCGACCTTCGCCGAGGTCGACCGGATGCTGAAGACCTACGGGTCCAACACTGCCTGGGCCCGGGCCAACGCATCGGACCAGGAGGCGATTCGCCGCGCCCAGGAGAAGATCGAGCGCGACCTGCTCCAGGTGGCCACCTACCACCACGACCGCGGCCGCAAGCTGCATGGAGCGGAGCAGGCCTCAAGCTTCGACCTCGCCTATCGCGCGTACACCGTCTACCTGGACGAGTTCCCGGATAGCACCCACAGCTACGACATCCACTACCAGTTCGCCGAGTTGCTCTACAAGACCAAGAGGTACGACGAGGCCTACGTCCAGTACGTGGCCGTCGTGGAAATGGACGCCAACGGCAAGCACTCCATGTTCTGTGCCGAGTCCGCCATCTTCGCCTCCGACGAAATGGTCAAGCAGGAGCAGGCCTCGAACCCGACCCGGTCCACGGGCGGCGTGGAGCCCCAGCCCCTCACCACGTGGGAGGAGAAGCTGGTCGAGTCCTGTGACCGATACGCGCGCCTGTACCCCGACGACGACAAGGTCAGGAACATCATCTACAAGTCGGCCTACCTGCTGTACCACAAGCACCGGCTCGAGGAGTCGGCCGACCGGTTCCGCACGGTCATCGAAATGGAGCCCCAATCGGACGAGGCCGAGAAGGCCGCCCACCTGATCCTCGACTCGTTCGTGCTCACCGAGGACTGGGGCAACCTGAAGAAGAACGCCCGGTTCTTCTATGACCAGGAGGGTCTGGGATCTCGCACCTTCAAGAAGGAGGTCTACGAGATCTACCAGCGCGCCTCACTCAAGGTGGTCGAGGTCGTTTTCGAGCGCGACAAGGACCATGGCGCCACTGCCGACGCCTACATGGCCTTCTACGAGGAGTTCCCGGAGTCCGACGAGCTACCGCGCATCCTGAACAACGCCGCGCTCTACTACCGCGAAGCGGGGAACACCGGCGATTCCATGAGGACGCGCAGGATCCTGGTGGAGGACCCGCAGTTCGGGGAGAGCACCAAGTACTACTACGCGCAGGTCGGCGCGCTCGGCTTCGACCACGAGACCGTCGCCGACTTCGACCAGGCGGCCCATTACTACGAGCGCATGTTCGCCCTGTACCCGGCCGAGCGCGTGAAGCAGGTTAAGGGGCGGGCAACCGACGAGACCCTCACCGCCATGGATACCGAGGCGGGGGACGCCATCTACTCCGCGGCCGTCTTCCGGCACGCCCAGGGCGAATGGAAGCAGGGCATCGCGAACTACAAGCAGTTCGTAGCCGCATACCCGAATGACGACCGGGTGGACACGGTGAACATCAAGATGGGCCAGATCTACGAGGACAACGGGGAGTGGGGCCAGGCGGGCACGGTGTTCTACAACTTCTACACCCAGGCCGACGCCGACACCTCGCTCGAGATGGTGTACTACGCGCGACTCCGCTACGCGAAGGCCCTGGAGAAGCAGCAGCAACTCACCAAGGCGAAGCGGGTCTATGAAGAGACCGTCGCCCTGTACACCGGCTTCCTGAAAGGCGGTGGCGAGCCCGGCCCCTACACAGACTATGCGGCCGAGATGATGTTCATCCTCGCCCAGCCGGCGTTCGAGACCTTCGACGATAACCGGATCACCGGGTGCAGCTGCACCTCCCGCAAGCGTGAGGACAAGGTCATCGGCGACACCCTGAAGGCCAAGGCCCTGGGGTTGTTGGAGGTCGAGAAGGTCTACACCGAGATCATCAAGACCGGGTCCGGAGAATGGGGCCTCGCGGCACTGGTGCAGCTCGGGAGGGCCTACGAGAGCATGGGCGCTGCCCTTCGCGACTCGGCCATCCCCTTCTACCTCACCGAAGATCAGCGCGAGATCTACCTCATGCGTCTCGAGGACAAGATCTACCCGCAGACCCAGAAAGCCATCGCGGCCTACAAGGCTGCCCTGGAGAAGTCGCACGAGCTCACCCTGTACAACGAGGACACCGCGTTCGCGACGCGGCGCCTCGGCGCGCTCGCTCCCGAGGACTTCCCCGGCTTGGAGGAGGAGGTCGTCGTGCCGAACCTCACCTCCCGGTCCACCCAGGCGTTCAACTTCGAGACCGAGCTTTAGAGGGGGACAGATCATGAACAGAAGCCTCGTCCGCGTCCGCCTCCTCGCCTTCGCCCTCGTCGGGTCACTCGCCCTCGCCACGGGCTGCCCCCCCAAGGACACGAAGCTGGAGTCTTTCACCGAGGAGCAGCTGGCCATCGACCCCGTCGCCAACTTCCGCTACGGGGTGCAGCTCCTCGAGAACCCCCGCAGGAGCGGGGCCATCGATTACGAGGAGGCCTATCGGCGCTTCCGCGACGCCGCGGAGATGGGTGCCGGCCCCAAGGCCCACTTCAACGCCGCCTGGGTGGCGGAGATCCTCCACCGTCCCGAGAACGCCGAGAAGCACTACGGCAAGGCCTACCAGGCCGACAACACCTACACCGGCGCCCTGTACTCCTACGCCCGCGTGCTCAACGAGAACGGCAAGGGCAGCGAGGCGGTGGACTTGTTCCGCGGCTACCTGGCGAGCCACCCCGACGACCTCGAAATCCACAATGAGTTGGTGATGGTCCTGGCCAACGCCGGACGGTTCGAGGACGCAGAGGCCGAGGCGCAGGTCATCCTGCTCCAAGACCCGAACAACGCCCAGGTGTACCGCAATCTGTCGGCCATGTACTACGCCCGGGGCGAGTACGGCATGAGCCAGCTGTGCAACGAAAAAGCACTCTCCATCGAGGAGGGAGACGGCGGGACCTACAACAACATCGCGGTCACCTACCTGCTCCAGGGCGACGAGTCGGCCGCCATCCAAGAGCTGCAGACCGCGCTCAAGCTGGACCCCAACAACTTCGAGGCCAACACCAACCTCGGCTACATCGCACTCGACTCCGGTGACTATCGGCTCGCCTTGGCGCGCCTGCAGAAGGCCGTCGAAGTGAACCCAGCCAGCAGCACCGCCAAGATGGGGCTCGCCATCGCGTATCGCGGCAACAAGGACTTCGACCGCGCCGACGCGCTGTACAGGGAGCTCATCCAGGCCGATCCCAAGAGCAAAGTGACCTACTTCAACGCCTCCACCCTGCACGAGAAGTACACCCACGACTTCGACAAGGCACTCGACTACCTGCAGTCCTTCGTGGAACACAACGCGGTCGGACCCAGCCACGAGGCCTTTTCCCGCATGGAGCGGGTGAAGGCGTCCAAGGCCGAGGTAGAGCGGAGGCGCGCCGAGGAAGCGGAGCGCGTGCGCCAGGAAGAGGAGCGTCGTCGTCGCAACGAGGAGTTGCTCGCCCAGATGGCGCAGGAGATCGCCGCCTTCGAGGCCAAGGTGACCCAGAACGCCGACTGCCTCGGCCCCCTGGCCGAAGAGGCCGGCATGCTCGTCGAGCAGGCGAACATCGTCATCGAGACCCAGGACTACAGCATGGCTCCCGACATCCAGACCATGCTCAACGACATGTACGGCCCGATGGTAGACGAGGCGCTGGCCGCTTGCGGCGGAGGCACGCCCGACGAGGAGACCGCGACCCCCGAATGGGGGACGGAAGAAGAGCCCGAAGGCGGCGAGTAGCGCTGGCGACAACACCTGGCGCTCGCGGTTCGTTAGTGTTCCGCAAGCAAGTCGTTACGCCGATGTCAGGCCTTCCAATTCACTTATCGTTTACCGAACCTGTGGCGTTCGTTCCGGTCGCACCTCCATACGGCACCGCCCGCCGTGTCGGAGGACACCATGCACTCAATGCCCGAGTTCGTACGACATTCCGGAAAAGGACTTTCCAACCTCGGTCTTGACCCAGAAGGGCACCTCGTCCTGGAGGTGACCGAGATCTGGCAGGACCTCGTCTTGGAGACCGCTCATCTACCGCCTCGCGGTCCGTCTGTGCGTATCGGGACCAGCCGGTTCCCGGTCCCGGAGGATGCCATACCCCATGCCGACGAGCACGTACTGTACCGATGGGATGGGACACAGTACGTGGCTCGACTCCACTCGACCTGGGGCGTGACCGCCGAGGCCGAGGGCACTCGACTCTCCCTGGACGACCTGCTCTGCCGCGGCCTCGCTACCCGCACCCGTCACGAGGTCCACGTCCCCATCGGAGAGGGGCTTCGCCTGCTGGTCGACGCCGAAGGCGTCCTGTTCTTCGCCCACCTGGTCCGACGCGCGGCCTGGCTCGACACCCGGGGATCGGAGGATGAAGATTGGTCCTTCCCCTTCATTCTCGGCCTGGTCGGGTTTCTCGGCGCGATGTTCGCCCTGATCATCTGGACCGCCCCTGATCTGCCCGTGCAAACCATCCACGAGGTCCCCGACGACTTGATCGCCCTGGTGATCCAACAGCAGCGTCCGGAGACCCCGGTCCTGGAACAGGCCGGAACCGCCGGGCCCAAGGCCCCTGACGCCCACAGCACCCCGGCGCCGCGGAAGACCACCGAGGGGGGCCAGACGGAGGCGGCCTCGCTGGACGAGGAGGTGGTCTCCGGGGCGGGCCTGTTTGGGGCCTGGGAGGACGCCGGCCTCGAGGCCCTGGAGGGCACCGGCCTGAGCGCCGAGTTGATCGGCGGAGTCGACGGCATGAAGGGCGTCCGCCGGGTTCGGATCGGCGGAGGCATCGCCGATGCGGGGCGGTGCTGTGGTCACCGCGGTCCCGGGACCAGCGGGTGGGGAGGACCCGAGGGCACCGGACCCATCGGGACCCATGGGCTCGGTGGCGACGACCTGGACTTCGGGGGTGATGTGGCCATCGAGCGGTCCGCCGGTGAGGACCTGGTCCTGGAGAGGGAGATCATCACCTTGGGCTGCATGGAGAGGTCTGTCGTGGACGAGGTGGCCAAGACCCACCTCTCGCGCATCCGGTACTGCTACCAACGCATGCTCCAGCGGGATCCCACCCTGGCCGGCAAGGTGACCATGCGTTTCACCATCGCCCGGGACGGCTCGGTCTCCACCGCGAACACCAAGTTCTCCAACCTGGACAACCCGGAGGTCCAGGCCTGCCTCAACGAGCGCTTCCTGCGGATGCAGTTCCCCAAGCCGAAGGGATGCGACACGGTCATCGTCTCCTACCCATTCCTGTTCAGCCCGGGGTAGAGGGTCGCAACGTTTGCCGTCGTTTGACCGTTCTCTGGAACCCCGGAAAGCCCGGTACTGTCGCATCTCCTTGACGGGGAAATGACTGCGCTGGAGTTGTCCGGATGCCCCTGACAAACCAAAATGCACGAACCACGCGCGTGTGTATGCCGATCGGAGAAGAAACATGAACCGCCTCGCAATCGTGGCCGCCATTGCTGCACTCGGCCTGTCGCCGCTCATCGCGTCCAACGGGTACGCCCAAGACGTCGACGATGAGGGCCGGGAGATCCGCTACAAGGCGCGCACCGAGATCGACTTCGAAGAGGTCGACGTCACCGGCGAGCTCGTCAAGCCCCAGGGGCAGCTGCTCCTGGAGCGCAAGAAGGCGAGTTTCAACCCCCTCATCCGCTTCCGCGAGGACTTCAACGAAGAGATGAGGCAGTCCATCGACGAAGTGAAGTAGGACCCCGTACACCTGGAGTTCCTCCCATGGCCGCAACCAATCGGGTGCTCACCTTGGAGGTGTACCGGGGCTCGATGCTCCTCCACACCGCCGAGTTCAACCAGGAGAGCATCACCATCGGGAGCGGGAAGGCCGCCCTCCTCTCCATCGCGGACAAGTCCGTCGCAGACCTGCATGCCGTCATCAACATGGACGAGACCGGGGCGCTGTATGTGCTCGATCTCGGAAGCCCCGCCGGCACGTCCGTCAACGGCCAGCCCGTCTCCAACCAGGAGATCCACAACGGCGACTACGTCGAGTTGGGGGACATCCGGGTGGTCGTATTCACCGGGCTGTCTGCCGAGGACGAGGAAGCGACCCTGGTCGAGCAGAAGGACCCCACCCCCGCGCGTCCGGTTTTCGATCCCGAATACCCCGAGGACGGCGCGACCCCCCCCACCGAGGCACACCGATTCGTGGCACCCATCACCACACCCACCCCGACGCCCGCGCCCACGCAACCACCCGAGGAGGTCAGGCCCGAGGACCAGACCGAGGACGTGATGGAGTTCATCATGCGCTCCGGGACGGCCCGCACCACCATGGGCATCGACCGGAAGCGGCCCAAGGTCCTCGAGGTCAACCAGATCTGGGAGGAGGTACTCCTCGACACCAGGCACTTCCCCCGGAGGGGCAAACCCATCACCGTCGGCACGTCCGTGGGTTGGCGCTGGCGCTTCCTCGGCGTGGAGATGGGCTGGGTCCGCTCGCCATTCCACACCGTTCTTCGGTACACCCCACCGATGTGGTCGGAGGTGGAGGCCGACTGGCGCAACGACTTCTACTCGCCGGACGAAAACTTCGCGGGTCCAGACCACAAGCTGTTCGAGTGGGACGGTGATCACTACGTCGCGCGCATCCGGGAGACCTGGGACGGCTTCGTCGACATCGGTACCGAGCGACACAGCTTTGATGACCTGCTCCACTCGGGAAAGGCGGAGCGTGAGGACGACCACATCCTGGTACCGATCACCGATGACTCCCGAGTCATGGTGGACGTCGGCGGGGTGGTGTTCTTCTCCCACATGGTCCACCCCGGTCGGCGCGTGCTCGCGCGCATGTCCGAGCAGGTGGACTACCCGTTCATCGCCATCTTCTCCCTGGTTGGATTCATCGGGCTCATGTTCGGGATCCTGATGTACACCCTGCCACCGCCTCCCAAGAACGAGTTGGTGGAGATCCCTGACCGGTTCACCAAGCTCCTCATCGAGCGACCCGACATCCCCCAGGAACAGAAGAAGCCGGGCGGACAACCGGACGCGGGCGAGGGCGAGAAGGCCAAGCGCGAAGAGGGCAAGGTCGGCAAGAAAGACGCCGAGATGGAGAAGGCCAAGGGCAACAAGGTCGAGATCGAGAAGCAGCAGCGGGACCGCGAGATCGCCGAATCCGCCGGCGCCAAGGGCGTACAGCGCGGCTCCGGCGGCCTCGGTTCCCGTGGCTCCGGCCTTGGCGGGGGCGGCAGCGCGGAAGGATTGGGGGGTCTGGGCACCAAGGGCTCCGGGTCCGGTCGCTCCGGCTTCGGCGCGGGTGGCGGTGACTTCGGCGCGAAGGGCGAGGGCGGGATCGGAATGGTCGGCGGCGACCCCATCATCCTCGGCGCCCTGGAT